>JACQPO010000153.1 GCA_016207545.1 Methanobacteriota archaeon
CCGGGGTGCGCCTGGAGCGCCGCGTCGAACACGACGAGCGCCTCCTCGTGGCGGCCGAGCTTGAGCAACGTCCGCCCCTTCCGCACGCCGTACGTCCCGTTGTCGGGCTCGAGGTCCAGCGCGCGGTCGAACGCGTCCGCGGCCTCCTCCCATCGCTCGAGCCACGCGAGCGCGGCGCCGCGGGAGAACCAGACGCGCGCGTCCCGCGCGTCGAGCGTGAGGGCCTGGTCGTAGGCGGCGACCGCCTCTTCGTATCGCTTCGCGCCCTCGAGCGCGAGCCCCTTCCCGAACCACGCCCGTTTGTCGCTCGGCGCGAGGCCGAGGCACGACTCGTAGGCGGCGACCGCCTCCGGGTACCGGCCGACGTGTCCGAGGGCCGTGCCGAGGCCGTACCACGCGTCCGCGTGTCCGGGATTCGCCTTCAGCGCGCGGTCGTACGAGGCGACCGCGTCGGAGAAGTGACCGAGCTTCGCCTGCACTTCGGCGCGGCGGAACCACGCGTGCGCGTCCGCGGACCCCAGCTCCACCGCGCGGTCGTATGCGGCGAGCGCGTCCGTCCATTCCTCGAGCGCCTCGAGGGCGCCCGCGTGGTCGAGCCATGACGTGAGGTCCCGCGGGTCTTGGTGCAGGATCTCGCGCGTGACGCGGGCGAGGGGCTTCGGGTTCCCGAGCGCCTTCAGGCAATCGCGCTTTCCTCGAAGTGCTTCGACGTCGTCGACGTCTACCGCCAGCGCGGCCTCGTACGCCTTCAGGCCGTGCTCCGGGTCGCCCTCCATGCGGAGCGCGAGGCCCTTGTCCTTCAGCGCGCGTCCGTCCTTCTTGTCGAGCCTCAGGATCGCGTCGCTGACCGCGTTGAGGTCCGTCCACCGGCCGAGCGCCTTCACGAGCTCCGCCTTCGTCCGGAGCGCCCTCACGTCCCCGGGCATGCGGGTCAGGTACGCGTCGACGGCCTCCACGGCGTCCGCCTTCCGGTCAAGGTGCACGAGCACCGTCGTGCGATCGAGCATCGTCTCTAGGGTTCCGGGGTCCGCCGCCAAGAGCGCGTCGCACGCGCCGAGCGCGTCGTCCCACCGCTGGAGCGCGAGGAGGGATTTCTTGCGGCCCTCCAGCGCAGCGACGTCCGCAGGAGCGAGCTTCAGGACCGTTTCGAACGCGCGAACCGCATCCTCGTGGCGGCGGAGGTCCGCGAACGCACGTGCCTTCTCCCGCCACGCCTCCGCGTCCTCCCCGTCCCGCTCGATCGCCGCGTCGTAGCTCGCGACCGCCTCTTCGAGCTTGTCCATCGACCGGTAGATTGCGCCTCGCGTCCTCCATAGGGCGGGGTCGGAGTCGTCGACCTCGAGCGCCCGCTCCACGGACTGCAGCGCGCGGTCCGTCTGGTGGGCGGTCAGCAGGAGTTCCGCGCGGCCCCGCCACGCGTCGCGACGCGTCGGGTCGATCCGCAACACTTCGTCGTACGCGGTCAGCGCGTCCTCCGGCCGGTCGAGCGCGCGGAGCGCCTCCGCCTTCCGGTTCCACAGGTTCGGGTCGTGCGGGTACACGCGCAGGATCTTGTCGTACGTCTCGACGTCCTTCGGGTCGACCTGGAGCACGTGGGTCCACGCGCGCACGGCGTCCTCGGCGTGCCCCGTGCCGTACAACACGTCGCCTTTGAAGCCCCAGGCCGCCTTTTGGGACCGGTCGAGGGACAGCGCGCGGTCGAAGCAGGCGAGCGCCTCGTCCGGCTTTCCCGCGTCCGCGAGCAGGAGGCCGCGGTAGTTCCACGCGTCCACGGTCCCCGCGTCGAGCGCGAGCGCCGCGTTCACCGCCCGTTCCGATTCCCCGGTGCGGCCCAGCTGGTACAGGGAGGCGCCGATCGTGGCGTACGCGGCGGCGAAATCCTCGCGGTGGCGGCCCGCGCCCGCGGCGTTCTGGTCCAACAGCGCGAGCGCCTTCAGGAATTCCCCCGCGGCCCGGCCGTCCGCGCCCCGCTCGAACAGCTGCCTTCCATGTTCCTCGAGCCGGCGGGCCCGGGCGAGGCCGCGAGCCTCCCGGTTAAACAAGGTGCGCAATGGTCCCATCCCTGCGTCCCATCCCTTGGTAGGCGGCCGTAGCCGGCTCAGCCAATTTATAACCTTCGGTGGGACGCGGCGTTACGCGTCGCGGCCCTCGACCGTCGCCAACCAGCGGCGCACTTCCTCGACCGCGCCCGGGTCCTCGAGCGTCGTCGTGTCCCCGATGTCCTGACCCGAGACGAGCGCGCGCATCACGCGACGCATAATCTTCCCGCTCCGCGTCTTCGGGAGGCGGTCGCAGATGTACACGTCCTCCGGCGTCGCGATCGCGCCGATCTCGCGCCGCACGTGGTCTTTCAGATTCGCCTCGAGGAACTCCGACGCCTCCTCGCCGCGCTTGAGGACGACGTACGCGACGCACACCTGTCCCTTCACCTCGTGCGGGCGGCCGACGACCGCGGCCTCCGCGACCTTCGGGTGACTGACCAACGCGGACTCGAGCTCCATCGTCCCGATCCGATGCCCCGCGCAGTTGATCACGTCGTCGATCCGGCCCATGAGCCAGAAGTATCCGTCCTCGTCGACCCGCGCGCCGTCGCCCGTGAAGTACCGGCCCGGGACGCGCGACCAGTACACCTGCGTGTACCGCTCCGGGTCCCCGTACAACGTCTGGAGCATCGCGGGCCACGGGCGCGTGATCACGAGGGAGCCGCCCTTGTTTGGCGGCACCGGGTTCCCCGCGTCGTCGACGATCGCCGCGCTGACCCCGGGGAACGGGCGGGTCGCGGAGCCGGGCTTCAGGGTCGTGAGCCCCGGGAGGGGCGTGATGAGGATCATCCCGGTCTCCGTCTGCCACCACGTGTCCACGACCGGGCACCGGCCGCCGCCGATGGCCCTGTGGTACCACCGCCACGCTTCCGGGTTGATCGGCTCGCCCACGGTCCCGAGGAGGCGCAGGGACGCGAGGTCATGCTTCGCCGGCCACTCGTCCCCCGCGCGCATGAACGCGCGGATCGCGGTCGGCGCCGTGTACAGGATCGTGATCCCGTGCCGCTCGATGATCGACCACCATCGGTCCGGTTGCGGGTGGTCCGGCGCGCCCTCGTACATGAAGACGGTCGCGCCGTTCGCAAGGGGGCCGTACACGACGTACGAGTGGCCCGTGACCCAGCCGATGTCCGCGGTGCACCAGAACAGGTCCTCGTCGCGCAGGTCGAACACGTGTTTCGCGGTCGTCGCGACCCCCACGAGGTACCCGCCCGTGCCGTGCACGACGCCCTTCGGCTTCCCCGTCGTGCCCGACGTGTACAGGATGAAGAGCGGGTCCGTCGCGTCCATCGGCTCCGGGTCGCACCACGCGTCGGCCATCGCCATCGCCTCGTGCCACCACACGTCCCGCGCGGCGTGCATCGGGACGTCGACGTTCGCACGGCGGTAGACGACGACGTGCTTCACGATTGGCACGTCCGCGATCGCCTCGTCGACGGTCCGCTTCAGGGGCACGAGGTTCCCCCGCCGGTATCCCGCATCCGCGGTCACGATGACCGCCGAGTCCGCGTCCTCGACACGGTCCCGGATCGACTTCGCGCTGAAGCCGCCAAAGATCACGCTGTGGATCGCCCCGATGCGGGCGCACGCGAGGATCGCGATCGGCAACTCGGGAATCATCGGCATGTACATCGTCACCCGGTCCCCGGGTTTCACCCCCAACGCCTTCAGCACGTTCGCGAACCGCATGACTTCCCGCCACAGCCGGTCGTACGTCAGCGTCTGCGTCTCTCCGGGCTCGCCCTCCCAGACGAGGGCGGCCTTGTGGCGTCGGTTCGACCGTACATGGCGGTCGAGGCAATTGTAAGACGCGTTGATCTTCCCACCGACGAACCACCTCGCGAACGGCGGGTCCCAGTCGAGCACGCGGTCCCACCGACGGAACCAGTGGAGCCGCTCCGCCTGCTTCGCCCAGAACGCGTCCGGGTCTTCGGCCGCCGCGACGTACACGCGGTCGTCCCGCCAGGACGCATGGCGCCGGAACCACTCTGGCGGCGGGTGCCGCTCGTTCTCCCGCAGCAGGTTGTCGATCGTCGCGCCGGGGACGACCACACGCTCGAATCGGTTGGCAGGTATTTTAGGGCCACCGAGGCCAGCTGCGGACCCTATTTTCGCCCCTGCAAACCACGGGACAAGCCTTATGGCTTCCCGACGCGCGTGGAAAAGGAGGCGGGAGAAACGTGGCCAGCTATAAGAAAAAGGTCGTCGTCCTCGGCGACGGCGCCGTCGGGAAAACGTCCTTGGTCCGCCGATTCGTGATCGACGAGTTCTCGGACGAATACATCACGACGATCGGTGCGAAGGCGACGAAGAAGGACATCACCGTCGAGGTCGACGGGCAGGGGTCCGACGTATCCATCATCCTGTGGGACGTCCTCGGTCAGAAGGGGTACTCGGAGGTCCAAGCGGGTGCCTTGCAACAGGCGAAGGGCGTGGTCGTCGTCTATGACGTTTCGAGACCGGAGACACACGACTCCCTCGAACACTACTGGATCCCCCGCGTGTGGCGCTTGGTCGGACGGATCCCCGCGGTGATCTTCGCGAACAAAGTCGACCTCCTCGCCGAGCCCGCGCTCGAGGCGGCGAGCTTGGAGGTGATGTGTCGCCGGTACGGTTGCAACGGGTACGTGACGAGCGCCAAGACGGGGGAAAACGTGGAGGCGGCGTTCCGCGCCCTGGGGGAGGCGATGGTCCTCGCGGGGGAGGCGCGGCCCGCGCAGACGAGCGTCGTCCTGCTTCCGAGGGAGCCCGAGGACTACGGGCTCGTGGCGGTCGCGGACTGGATCATCGCCGACTTCTGCCAGGAGTTCGGGGACCTCGAGGATGCGATGCCCATCGTGAGGGACCGGTTCGCGCGGGCGGGTGTCGACGTACGGCGGCCGACGAGGGAGACCCTCACGAGGGCCGTCGAGTACCTCGCCGAGGTCGAGCGTGGGTTCCAGCCCGAGGAGCGGATTGCCGAGAACCGGGATCGGCGCCTCGTGTGGGTGAATGGGCGGACGGGGGATGGAGTCCCCGGTCTCGAGACGGATGTCGCGACGAGTCCTACGGAGCGGAAACCGGACTCCGACTGAGGGGGCGCCCGGTCAGGGCTGGCGGAAGGCAACGTACCGAGTCGGGCGAACCCTCGTCCAGGTCCGCGCTGCAGACGCCAAGCTGCGACGACCGAGTCCGAGTCGCCCCGATTCCGGAACGTCCTTGCAAGCTTGGTTGGCCGGCCATGTCCTCCCAGTCCCTACGGTCTTCGGCGGTCGGGAAAGTCGTGGCGAGGCATTTCATATGGGATTGGTGCAAGATGCCGGGAGTGAGGAAGGACGGTCCGTCATGAAGGCATCGGGGAACGGCGCGCGAGCGGGTGTGCGTGCGCCTGTACCGGCAATCGTGTCACGCGGCGCGAGGGGCCCTCGGCGCACTTCGGGCGAGTGCAGGCGGCGGGATTCGAACCCGCGCATCAGGCTTGGAAGGCCTGTATCCTGACCAGGCTAGATGACGCCTGCGCGGCGCGAGGAACACGGGGTCTCGTCTTTAACGTTCGGGACAGAAAAAGGGGATAGGCGGAGTCGGAGGTCTCGCGCCTATCGGGATGGGATTTTGGGAGCCAGCGCGGTTCCGCCCGTTTCTCTCAGGACGGGCTCGACGTCGCTCGACTCGTCCCATGCGCTTGCGAGGCGCCCTCGCAGGTCGTAGAGGGGACTCACGGTGTCACTGTGCCGCGCAACGGGGTGGAACCCCACACCCCTTGCCCGCGTCCGCGGGCGGTTGTGGGACCCATTCTGACTCGACGCCGAGCGCCACACGCTGAATGGGTCTTCACGAGGCATTATGTCCCTCCTTCCGGAGAGCCGTTAATCGTCATCGTCGAGTTCCTCGTCGAACTCGACGGGGCACCCGTAGGCCTCGTACACCTCTTCCCAGCCGCACGGGTCCGGTTCCCTTGCGATTGCGATCATCTACGTCCTCGGGAGGCCGCATGGCCCCCAACGGTATAGCCGTGAGTCGGGGGGAGGTGCGCGAAACTACTCGGCGGGGGCCGGGTCAGGGGCCCACAGAAGGGCGAAAGTGTGAATCACTCGCCGACGCCCATCCGCTCGAGGGCGTTCTTGCCGACGAACGCGGCGATGACCCCGATCAGGAGGCCCGCGATGCCCGCCGCGCCCACCAGGAACAGCAGGATCGTGATGCCCACGAGGACG
>JACQPO010000161.1 GCA_016207545.1 Methanobacteriota archaeon
CGCGAGCAGGATGGCGGCGGGGACGAGCGCGAGGGAGCCCGTGAACGGGCCGAGGAGGCCGAGCGCCATGAGCCCGAACAGCGCGACGACCGCGAACGCGCCCCACACGAGGAAATACGGGAGGACGAACAGCGCGGTCGCCACGTCGTCCGCCGGTTTGACGGGACGGCCCGCCTCGAGCCGCGTCAGGCCGCGGTACGCGACGATCATCGGCAACGCGGACGGGAGCATCATCGCGACCATCATCACGACGAGCAGCGCGAGGAACGCGGTCAGCGCGACGGGGTTCGCCGCGGTCATGGACGGTTCCGTGAGGCTCATCGTCAGGTCCGTCGTCGACCACGTGACGTACCACGCGAGCACGACCGCGACCGCGACGAGCACGGCGATTGGCGCAGACACCTGGCGGAGCAGGTCCGGCGCGCTCCGGGTCTCCCCCTCCATGCGCTCGGGAGTGGTCGGCGGGAGATATGAAGGATGCGGGTGCGAATCCCCGCCAAACCACCCAAAGGCTTTAGGGGCCGCGAGGCCTCGCGCCCGCCCATCATGCAGCTCGTGAAGCTCGGAGGCAGCGTGCTCACGGACAAGGCGCGGGTGACGACGTTGCGACCGGGCCACCTCCGCCGCCTCGCGGGGGAGATCGCGCGGTCCGGGGAAGACCTGATCGTCGTCCACGGCGCGGGCTCGTTCGGCCACATCAAAGCGCTCCGCCACGGGCTCCATCAGGGCTACGTGAACGACGACCAGATTCCGGCGGTCGCGGAGGTCCAGCGGGACGTCCGGGTCCTCAATTTGGCGGTGCTCGATGCGTTCCGTCGCGCGGGATTGCGGCCCGTCTCCCTGCCGCCGAGCGCGATCGCGCGGATGGAAGACGGCGCGTTGCGGTACCTTGACCTCGAGGGGTTTCGCATGTACCGGGACTTGGGGTTCACGCCCGTGACGTTCGGGGACGTCGTCCTCGACACCCGTCGGTGGTTCTCGATCTGCTCGGGGGACCTCTTGATGCTCGCGCTCGCGGAGGCGTTCCGTCCGAAGTCCGCGATCTTCGTCGCAGACGTGGACGGCGTCTACACCGCGGATCCGAAGCGCGTGAAGTCCGCCAAGTTGTTGCGCGAGGTTCGCCCGGACACGCTGTCCATGGTCGACACGAGGTCCTCCGAGGCCCACGACGTGACCGGCGGCCTCGAGGGCAAGCTCCGCCGCATGATCACGGTCGCGCAATACACGGACCGATGCCTGCTGCTCAATGGCCTTAAGAAGGGCCGCCTCGTTGCGGCCCTCCGGGACGAACGGGTCGTCGCGACCCGGGTGACGCCATGAGCGCGCCGGAGCCGAGCAAGACGGAGCAGCGCAAGGCGGAGCACGTGAACATCATCCTGAAGGAGAACGTGTCCGCGGAGTACGACTTCTGGAACGACGTCCACCTGCTGCACAACGCGCTCCCGGAGGTCGACTACGACGAGATCGACACCTCCACGAACCTGTTCGGCCGCAAACTGGCGGCGCCCCTCGTGATCTCGTCCATGACCGGCGGCTTTGGCGGCGGGAGGGAGATCAACGCGAACCTCGCGAAGGCGGCCGCGGAGGTCGGCGTCGCGATGGGCGTCGGCAGCCAACGGGCCGCGCTCGAGAAGCCGGAGCTCGCCGCGACGTACGCGGTCGTCAAGGACTACGACGTGCCCCTGCGGTTCGCGAACCTCGGCGCGCCCCAGCTCGTCCCGCAGGGATCGAAACGCGAATACGGAGCGGACGACGCGCAACGCGCGCTGGCGATGGTCGACGCGCACGTCCTCATCTGCCACTTGAACTTTCTGCAGGAGATTGTCCAGCCGGAGGGGGACCACAACGCCCGCGGGTGCCTCGACGCGATTCGGAAGCTCGCGACGCGGTTCCGCGTCGTCGCGAAGGAGACGGGCGCGGGCATCTCGCACGACGTCGCGCTCCGCCTCAAACGTGCGGGCGTCGTCGGGATCGACGTGGGCGGGATGGGCGGCACGAGCTTCTCCGCGGTCGAGTACTACCGCGCGAAGAAGGACGCGTACGCGCTGAAGGAGCGGCTCGGGGCGACGTTCTGGAACTGGGGCATCCCGACGCCCGCCTCCCTGCAGCTCGCGAGCGTCGGGCTCCCGCTCATCGCGACCGGCGGCGTGCGGAACGGCCTCCACGTCGCGAAGGCCATTGTGCTCGGCGCGTCCGCCGCGGGGATGGCGAAGCCGATGCTCGAGGCCGCGCAGGAATCCGCGGACGCGGTCGTGCAGGAACTGCGCGCGGTGATCGAGGAGCTGAAGGCGGGGATGTTCCTCCTCGGGTGCCGAAACCTCAAGGAACTGTCCGAGAAGACGGCGATCGTCCAGCGGCCGACGTCGGACTGGTTGGAGGCTGCGAAGTGAGGGACGTCGACCTGGAGGCGGCCCTCGCGCCGTACCGCGACCGGTCGAACCGAGAGATCGCGGCGATCGTGGAGGCGTACGAACGCTCCCGCGCGCCCGCGACCCATCCGTCCCTCCGCACGTTGTCGCGGAGTCAGGGGTTGTTCCGCGCGGGCAAGCGATACCGGTATGCGATCGCGTGCCTCGGGTACCAGGCGCTGACCGGTCGGCCCGACTTCGACGTCCCGGCCCGCCCCGCCACGTGGCTCGAGCTGTACCATCTGTACACGCTGTTCCTCGACGACATCATGGACGAGGACGAGCGGCGGCGCGCGGTGCGGTCCGCGTGGAGCGTCAATGCGCAGGGGTACCGGGGCCG
>JACQPO010000160.1 GCA_016207545.1 Methanobacteriota archaeon
CTCGCGGACTACGAGGCGAAGCACGCGGACCTGTTCCAGCGGGCGCTCCGCACGCACGGGGTCGCGCCCCCGAAACCGAAGATTAAGACGACCCACCGTCTGTACGCGTTGTTCGCCCGCGTCCTCGGCGTCGGCGCGATCCTTCCCTCCCTGCGGCGGGACGAGGCGGAGGGCATCGAGATGTACCGGGAGCAGGTGACCGCGTTCGAGGACGACGACTGCCGCGTGGCGGTGCAGACCGTCCTCCCAGACGAACTCGTCCACGAAGTCCAGCTCTGGCGAGAGATCGCGGGGGCGGAGGACGAAACGCGAAAGGAAGCATCGGGACGCGGCGTGCTCCGGTCCGCCGTCCTGGGCGCCAACGACGGGCTCGGGTCCATCCTGGCCCTCGCTGCGGGCGTCGCGGGCGCGGTCGCGGACAGCGGGACCGTCCTCATCGCGGGCATCGCGGGCCTCATCGCGGGCGCGGTGAGCATGGCGGCGTCGAACTACATCTCCGTGAAGTCGGAGCAGGAGTCGTACCGCGCGCGCGTCGAACTCGTCCGCGTGGGGATCGAGGTCGCGCCGGAAATCAAGCGGGCGCAGCTCAAGGCCGTGTACCGCCGGAAGGGGTTCTCCCAGGACGAGTCGGAGATGCTCGTGAACCGGCTCGCGGACGACGAGGACCAGCTGATGCGCACGCTGCTCACGGAGGAGCACGGGCTGACGGAGGCGAGCTTCGAGAACCCGCGCCGCCTCGCGTGGTGGACCGGCTTCGCGTTCGTCGTCGCGGGGGCCGTGCCAATCCTCCCGTTCCTCGTCGCGCCGCCAGTCCCGGGCCTCATCGCGGCGGTCGTCCTCACCGTCGTCGCCCTGTTCGTAACCGGGGCGTTCCGCACGCTGTCGACGCTCCAGAACTGGTGGAAGAGCGGGCTGGAGATGGCGCTCATCGGCATGGGGTCCGCGACCGCGACGTACTTCATCGGCCTCCTGATTGGCCCCGCCCTCCTCGCGATGGCGTGACGGCAACCTCAAACGGCGCCGCGCGTTCTGCGGGCGATGGCGTACGAGTTCCGTCTCGGCATCCGCATCCACGCGCCCCGCGAGCGTGTGTTCGAGCACCTCCTCCTGCCGCACCACCTCGCGCGGTGGTGGTGCAGCTTCGCGCAGGTCGAGCCGAAGCCCGGCGGGCGGTTCAACTTTGGCGGGGACTACTGCATCGTGCCACCGCCGGAGCACATGTGGCGGTGCGTGTTCACAGGAGGCGAGGTGCGGCGATCCGTCACGTTCACGTGGCCGCTATTCGACGCGGACACGCTGGCGACGTGGACCGTCGAGGACGACGAGGGCGGTTCCCGATTCCTCGTGCTCCATCGCAACGTCCCCAAGAACGAGGGGGTCTGTGGACGCCTCCTCGACGCGTACCGCGTGTGCCTCGGGAACCTGAAGGCGATCGTCGAGGGGCGCGCGGACTCCCTGCGACCAGAGTACGCCCCGCTGACGAAACCGGAAGTCCGACTCGCGATCCTGATCGACGTCCCCGCCGAACGGGTGTTTGAAGCGCTCGTCACCCCCACCCTCCTCGAGCCTTGGGCCACGCGCGGCGGACGCGCCGCCGTCGACATCGCCGCCAAAGTCTACGGATGGGGCAACGCCGAGGGCCCAGACGGCATCCTCGAGACGGACTTGAACAAACGGTTGGCGGTTCGTTGGCGGCATCGGGGGAAGGATACTACCGTCGCGTGGTCCTTGGAGGGAAAGGCGAGCGGGACCGGCGTCTACTTGCTCCACAACGGCCTCGCGGATGGGGCAGACACGGATCGGAACGCGTTGCGCGGCTGGTGGTCTGGGCTGCTCGTGGACCTCAAGAACTACCTTGAGACGGGGGAGACGGGGTTTACGGAGCCGTACGAAGAGCAGCAAGGCGAGGTCTGAGCCTACTCCTTCCGCGCCTCTTTCGCCTTCGGGCGCAATTCCCGGCTCCCGCATCTCCGACACCGCGTCGCCCGCAGGGCGTTCCGGGCGTTGCACTTCATGCACACTTGTTTTAGGAGGAGCCGCCGCTCCGCCTCGGGAAAGCGCGCCACGCGGCAGGCCGAACTGATGGGGGGTTAAGACGGTTTCGGCCGCGGCCGTTACTGCGCCATGATTCGGATCGAGAGCCGCTTGTCGGCCTCCAGGAACCGCGCCATCGCCGCCGCCAAAGAGCGGGGGTCATGATGCATTTGGCAGCGAAATACACGGACTGGTTTGGTCAATCGCTTCCTGAGCTAGGCCCGCTCCAGCAAGTACTCGAGGGCCTTTTGGTGCTGGTCCACGGTGACGTTCCCCCTCACCCCGTGGTCCCACAGGATCTCGATCATCTCCCGGGGGCTCACGCCCGCGACGTCCGCCGCCTCGTTCAAGGTGACCTTGCCGTCGCGGTACAGGTGGACGGCGTATTCAGTAGCACCAAGGGCGATCAGCTGGCGGATCGCCGTCGATTCGTCCAGCCGCTCGCGCCGCGCTCGGTACCGGATCGCCTTCAGGAGTTCTGGCGGGATCCGCAGGCTCTTCACGGTCTCCACGTCACCTCGCCTCCAAAGCCCGCCGCGCCTCTCGACACTCGTCCTCACTGACCAAGCCCGCGATCTTGTCGAGGAGGGCAACGACGAATCGCCAGCGCGATGCGCTAGCGTGCCCTCGGTGTCACGATTCATGCAGATCATCTTGTGCAGCTTGCACCGCTCGGCCTCGAGGAAGCGAGCCATATGGAGGACGAAACCGAGATAGTTTATGAAGGCTTCGGGCGCAGTGTCTTTTCCGAGGGCGAAAACAACCGCGATTCCTCACGAGCTGACCAACAGCCAGCGAGCGCCAGCGCATCAGTACCCCGGGGCTGGTTCCCCGCTAGACCTAGGCGTTCCTCTCGCGCCTCCGGTCCTTCGTACGGACGACGCGGGAGAACCGGCGACATGGAATCGTACGTCATCGAGGATACGCGAACTCAGGCTCGCCCTCCGGTGCCGTTCACGATATCCTTATGATGACCCTGCCCCTAGCTCGCTCGCATGCGATTCCGGATCGTCCTAGAGTACGACCGCGAGACCCGGTCCTACACGGCCACGGTGCCGGGCCTCCCCATCGTGGTCGACGCGAGCAGTGAGAAGGAGGCCGTCAAGCTCGCGAAAGAGGCGATCGCCTGGTATCGGGCGAAGGCGGGAGCCTCCAGGTCCGCCCGTGCGGAACCGCCGGTCCACACTGTCGACCCGAGCCTTACCAAGGCGCCGGCAAATTCCGGCGCTCGTGACGGTCGGAACGAACCGAACGATTCGGGGGAGCGGACAGAGCAAGGTTTATCTACACACAGATAATACACAGATAAGATGGGCTTCAAAACGATTTCCCTGGGTGATTCCGTGTACCGCGAGCTCCGGGCCGAGAAACGGCCCGGTGAGAGTTTCAGCGGCGTGATCGAGAGGTTACTGTCGGCGAGGCAGCCATCCTTGATGAAATACGCGGGCGCGTGGAAGCCGTTGACGGACGCTGAGCTCGAGAACATCCGCATGCGGATTGATCGCCTGCGGCACGGAACCCCAGCTCGCTAGGCGGAGTCATGGCCGTCTGCCTCGACACGACCTTTCTCGTCGACCTGCTTGCAGGGGATTCCCAGGCCACGGCGTTCGCGGAGGAGCTGCGAGAGCCTGCAGCGGTCTCCGCAGTCTCGTTCTACGAGCTGCTGTTCGCTACTGTCGGGCAGCGTCGGTTGGCCCGCGTCGAGGCGTTCGCACGGGATTACGCTGTCCTCCCGGCCGACTACGA
>JACQPO010000155.1 GCA_016207545.1 Methanobacteriota archaeon
GCCATGCGTTCCCCATCGAGGGAATCCTATTTCAACGTTGGGCAAGGAACGACACGTATGCAAGTTCGTTTTCATCCGTCCGCGACAAAAGGGTAAAGAAGGCCGTGTCCCATGCGCGCCGCAACGCGCGGACGATTCGCGAGAGGTGCGACACCTTGGTTGCGTACGACCCCGAGGGCGTCAAGATTGTGTTGACGGCGCCGCGCGGGGAGATGAGTTCCTACAGCGGCGACCCGTTCTCCGCGTTCATCGCCGTGTTCCCGGAGAAGGTGATCCCGCGGCCGATCCTCCGGCTGGAGTGGTTCCGCCCGAACGACAACCCGGACGGGAGCGCGAAGTTCGTGCCGTACGGGCTGCGGAAGGTCGAGGCGCTCTTGCTCGACGCGGGCATCCCGCGGGAAGACGTCGTCTGTTGCCACCCCGACAACCTCGAGCGGTTCGTCGGGCCGAAGACGACGGTCGTCGGAATCACGAGCATGGACCCGATGGGCCTCGCGTACGTGTCCGTCACGTACAACAGCATGATCGCGGTCCCCGGGGAGAGCGTCGACGCGCGGGAGTTCCGCCGCATCATGGAGAACCCCGTGTTCCGGAAGTACGACCCCGTCGTGATCGTCGGCGGCGCGGGGGCGTGGCAGGTCCGCCACGCGGGGATGGTCGAGAGGTGGGGGGTCGACGTCCTGCTGCACGGCGAGGGGGAGCTCATCGTCGCGGACCTGTTCAAGCGCGCGCTCGCGGGGGAGACGCTGGAGAAGGAGGTCCACGGGTCGAAGGTGCCGATTGAGTTCATCCCCACGATCAAGGGCGCGGCCTCGTACGGGGTCGTGGAGATCACGCGCGGTTGCGGCCGCGGATGCCAGTTCTGCTCCCCGACGAACCGCCGCCGCCATTCCCTGCCGTTGGACCACATCATGAAGGAGGTCGAGGTGAACGTCCGCGCGGGGGCGACCGAAATCTTCCTCGCGACCGAGGACATCTTCCTGTACGAGTGCGGGCCGCGGTTCGAGCCGAACCCGGAGGCGCTCGAGACGCTGTTCACGGCGATCGCGCGGCACCCGGGCGTGGACTACGTCCACCTGTCGCACCTCGCGATCGCGCCCGTCGCGTACGACCCGCGTTGTGTGGAGCGGATCTCGCCCATCCTGCTCGAGAAGACGCGGTACACGCCGAAGTTCCGGCCGAACTACAAGGAGCCGTTCGTGACCGCGCTGTTCGGGATCGAGTCCGGGTCGATTCGGATCATGAAGAAGTACATGCGCGGGAAGATCTGGCCGTACCCGATCGAGCAGTACCACGAGGTGAACGTGCAGGGCGTGGGCATCCTGAACGACAACCGCTGGAAGCCGATGGCCACGCTCATCACGGGATGGCCGGACGAGACGCCGGACGACACGGTCGAGACGCTGGAGCTGCTGGACAAGCTGAAGGGGCACGACCTGTTCCTCGTCCCCCTCCTGTTCGTCCCGCTCGAGGACACGAAGCTCCGGAACGAGCGGCGCGTCAGCCTCGAGCAGCTCACGCCGGAGCAGTGGGACGTGTTCGCGACGAGTTGGCGGATGAACATCGACGTGTGGGACCCGCGGAAGCAGCCGCTGTTCACGTTCGCCGCCCTGTTCGCGTACTTCACGTACTTCCGGTGGAAGCACGGGACGAAGGTGTTCGCGCCGATCATGAAGATCGCGAACTTCCCCGTGCCGACGTTGCCGCCGAAGTTCCCCCTCAAGGCGGACGGGGGCATCGACCCGCGGTACTGCCGCGAGGACCCGCAGGCGATCGCGCGGGTTCACCCGCTCCCGATGTTGCCGGAGAACGCGACGCACCAGGCCGTGCCGCCGACGCGATAACCCGATTGCGGAGGCGGAGGCTCTCTACTCCCGCGAAGGGATCAAAAAAGGACGCGCCCATGAAGGACCTGCCCCGACCTCCAGGGCGCGCCTTTTACCCCTCTCCTCTCGAAGTGGTGGAATCGTGAAGACCGGCGCCCGGTCGCCCGCCTCCTCCCGGATCGCAAAGCGCGCATGGCTCCATAAAGGTTGTCCCGGGACTGCGGGTGGATGCCGTTCCCGGGAATCGTCCGGAAACGTTTATTTATGATGACCCGGGCTACGACGCACGACCGTGGCCGACTCCCTCAAGTGCGCCGTCTGCGGGGCGATCAACGCCGCGGGCGTGCGGTTCTGCGAATCGTGTGGCGTCGAGCTGACGCCATCCGCGAGCCAGGAGCCCGAGATCGACAAGCTCCTGCAGGAGCTCGCGGACCGGAGGCCCGCGAAGGCCGGGGAGGGGAAGGAGGGGCTCGACCTCGAGAAGGAGATCGTCGACGAGCTGCTCGACTCCCTCCTCGTCGAGGAGGCCGCGGACCACTTCGACTGCCCCCTGTGCGGGACCCAGCTTCCCCTCGAGGCGAAGAAGTGCCCGAAGTGCGGCGCCGTGTTCGCGGAGGTCGGCAAGCCGGCGGTGAAGCTGCCGCCCCCGCCGCCCGCGGAGGAAGCCGCGCCGGGGCCGGTCAAGCGGGCCCCGAAGCCGGCACCCGTCACACCGCCAAAGCCGGCGGCGGTCTCGAAACCGGAGGTGAAACCGGAACCGAGGCCCGCGCCGAAGCCCGAGCCCGTCGCGGAGGTCGTCGCGGCGCACGAGGAGACGCCCGTGCCCGTCGCGGTCACGGAGCAGGCGCCGACGTTGCGGATCTGGAGCGGGAAGCTCATCGATTTCGTCGTCCTCGGCACCGCCGCAGGGCTCGTCGCCGTGTTCGTCGGCTTCCAGATGTACTCGTGGACGAGCCTCGGGCAGAACCCCACGAGCCTGGCGGTGTTCCTCGGGGTCGCGATCGCCGGGATGGCCTCGGGGTTCGTGTTGTTCCGCCTGTCCACGAGCGCGATTGCGCAGGGGGACAAGCTCGTGAAGGAGGGCCGGCACGAGGAGGCCCTGTACTACTACGACCGCGCGATCCGGATGGGCTCGAAGCCCGCGAGCGCGTGGACGAGCAAGGGCGTCGCCTTCAAGCGGCTCGGCCGATTCGACGAGGCGATGCGGTGCCACAACACCGCGCTCAAGCTGGACCCGGGGAACGAGATCGCGTGGTGCAACAAGGGCGACCTGTACTTCCGCGCGGGGCAGATGGGGAACGCGATCGAGTGTTACGACAAGGCGATTCGGAAGCGGCCGAGGTACGCGATCGCGTGGAACAACAAGGGCGCGGCGCTCGCGCGGCTCAACCGCCTCGAAGAGGCCCGCCGGTGCCACGACGAGGCCGTCAAGCTGAGCCCAAGGTACGTCGCTGCGTGGCTGAACCGCGGCGAGGTGCTCGCCCGCCTCGGGTTGCGGGAGGAGGCGCAGCGCTCCCTCGAGAAGGCGCGGGCGCTCGGCTCGTGAACTCGGCCGACCCCCACAGGACTCCAGCTCACGGTGTCTCGAACCGGGTCACGAGGCCATCGAGCCCCGTGTCGAAGCTCGCGATCCCGTCCCATCCGCGAGCCCGGACC
>JACQPO010000157.1 GCA_016207545.1 Methanobacteriota archaeon
CATGCAGATTCCGGCGACGGAACCGACCTCGCCCATATAACGGTTTGGCGAGGAGACGGCATCCATCCTGGGAGCAACTCGATTTCGTAGGCGCCAAACCCAGGCTCCGCAGGAGGCTTCGACGACGATACGCCCTTCGCGTCCGCCCGAAAACCCGCGACCGTCCGTGGGACGCGGCCCACGATTCGACGTACTAGGGAGGGTGGCGGCCTCCGGGGGCGCGGCGAATTTGGACAACCCGTAAATAGGCCGAGGGCTTCTGTGCGGTCGGTGGGTTGAATGCGGTGGCAGTTCCTCGTCCCCGTCCTGGCGGCCTTCCTCGCGATCGCCCTGAGCGCCTCGCCCGCATCGGCCGCGGACGTGCCCGTGAACCTGTTTGCGTCCGGATTCGAGTGGCACGTCGGCTCCCGGGGCGCGCCGGCAGAGCCGACGATCACGGTGGACGCCGGGGACACACTCCGTCTGCGCATCGAAAACTGGGATTCCGGACTGGCGGGGACCCACACGTTCACAGTGCCGCACTTTGCGGTCGATCGAAACCTGCCACCCGCTGCGGACGCGAACACTCCGACCGTCATCTTCGTGAACATCACGACGGCATCCGCAGACGTTGGGCGCTGGCAGTTATGGTGCCAACCCCACTCGAGTGGGACGGATCCCGAGGCCCACACGGGGATGATCGGATGGATCGTCGTCCGAAGCACGACCCCACCGCCGACGCCGGGGTTCGAGGCGCTGGCCGCGGTCGGCGCGGCCGCGATTGCGTTCGCCCTCATCGCCATCCGGAAGCGCCGACGCTGATCACCGACGGCGGGCGCCCCGTCGCCGAACGAGGCGTGCGCGCCGCGGAGGGGGCGCATCCGCGTGACGCCGCTTCGCCTCCGCCATCGCGGCCTCGAGGTCCGTCTTCAGCTGGTCCGCGATGAACCGCTTCGTGTACGCGTCCGCCCGGGCCGCCATCGCAAGCTTCCCGGCGAACGCCCGGGCGAGGGCGCCCCGTTGCCATCGGGGCGCGCGGTGAATCCATGGGTGTTGGAACAGCACGCCGTGTTTCGGCGGCCGGGTTCCCTCGCGCAGGTGGCGGAACAACGCGCGCTCCGCGCCGAGCAGCTGAATCGTGCTCGAGGGCAACCGTGCGAGCGCCTCCACCCCGCCGGCGAGGGCGACGAGCCTCGCGCCGATGATCGGGCCCGCGAGGTGGGTCACGTTCGGGGCGATCGCCTTCATCCGCGCCGCAAGGAACGCCTCGACCTCCCGACGAACGCGCTGCACGTCGTGCGCGAGGCCCGCGAACCGCATGACGGTCTGGCGGTCCTCCAGACCGAGCTCGGCCCCGACGCTCGCGCCCGTCTCGAACGGCATGCTCCCACGGTCGCCGTGTTCCGCGACGAGTCCGAGGAACTTCTCGTCGTCGACGACCTTCGCGAGCTCCGGGTAGTGGAGCCCGTACCACTCCCGGAGCCGTTCGAGGAGCTGGTTCGCGACCTCCGCGAGGTCGTCGTACGCCGCAACGGCCTGCGCCGCATAGTCGTCCGGCCCGACCGCCTTCCGCATCCGGCGCCGGGCGACGGCGAGCATCGCCTCGTGGAGGAGTGCGCGATCGTACCCGAAGTCCTCCGGATTCAGGAACGGCACGGGGCCCGCGACAAAGTTCCCGCCCGCACGCTCAAGCCGGGGCTCGTACACGAACACCTCGTCGAGGCCCTCCATGAGGGCGCGCTCCTCGTCAAGCACCTTCCATTCCTCGGTCCGCGCGAGGCGGTCCGCGATTGCCTCCGGCTCCTTCGGGAACGGTTTCGCCGCGACGACCTTCCCGTCGTCGAGGAGGAACGAGCCGAACCACGTCGTGACGAGGTGCATCGCGCGCGGTAGTCGGGCTCGCGAGAAAAAGGTTGTGGGCCTCCTGCGGCCCGGGAGGACGTGCGACTACTCCGCGATGACCAGGGTGACCATGCCCGCGTCCGCGTGGAGCACGAGGTGGCAGTGGATCAGCCAGATCCCGGGGTTCGTCGGGCGAAGCTTTGCGGTCGCCGCCGTGCCGGGCCCGAGTGGGACGACGTCGCCTTCTACGGGTTCCCCGTTCACGAACACGGGACTGCCGCCGTGCATGTGCCAGGAGTGGTACTCGTTCCCGATCCCGACGAGGTAGAACGTGAGATCTGCGCCAACCGGGACGACCGGGACGCCGAGCCCTTTCAAGGTCTCGACCGCCCCTGCGTATCCCTGCGAATTGACGAGGTCCAACAAGTCGTGCTCGAACGCTTGCTTGTCGTTGATGACGTAGGCGATGCTCCCCGTGGCGGTGGGCGCCTCGGAGAAGAACTGGACGAACTCGTGGTCCGTCTCCGGCGGCCACTGGTCCGCCGGATACACGACGATTGCGCCGTACAGTCCCTTGCGGATGTGCGTGCTGATCGACGCCCCGTCCGCGGAGTGGCAGTGGTAGTAGAAGAGGCCGGGGCGCGTCGCCTCGTATGTGTATGTATACGATTGCCCGGGGCCTGGCATCGACGCGGGGTACGCCTGGGATCCGTCGCTCTCAATCGTGTACCGGAGCCCGTGGACATGGACGCTGTGCGTGCGGTCAAGGTTGTTCGTGAAGTGGATCTTGACCAAGTCCCCCACGCGGACCCGGAGCGTGGGGCCAGGGACCGTCCCGTTGTACGTCCACGCGTCCCACACGACGCCCGGCGCGACCTCGATCCGTGCGGACTTGGCGACGAGGGAAAACTCGCGCACGTTCTGCGCCCTCGCCGGGGGCGCCGTCACGGGTAGCAAGGCGACTGCGAGGAGCAACACGATAACGACCGCGATCACGAGGATGGGCCACTTCTCGGGTGGGAGACGTTTCGACATGGGACCCCTCGTCCCCGCTGGGCGGCCGGATCCCAAAAGCCGTTCCGTATGTACCTATCATGTTTACAAGTACGGCAGATTGAGCGCCTATCAACGATAGGCGGGAG
>JACQPO010000164.1 GCA_016207545.1 Methanobacteriota archaeon
AATTCCTCGAGGAGCACGCCCGTGATGTACGACTTCCCGCCGCCCGTCTTCGCGAGGACGGACACGTGCTTCTGGGCCATCGCGTTGATGTCGAGGAACACCTGGATGTTGTGGCCGTTTAGGAGGCCCGCGTACGCCCCGTGCTTCACGTCGTGCTTGAGGCCGACGACCTTGCGGATGAGGGGTTCGTCCGCGCGGAGCACGTGCTCCCCCGCGCGGAACGGAATGCGGGGGACCTGGAGGAGGTCGCGGTCGTCCCGGTACCCGATGATGGAGATCTGCGCGCTGACCTTCTCCTCGATGTCGACCTCCTCCCCGTTGCCCAGCAGGAGGCTGCGGTCCAAGGACAGGTCTGTCTTGCGCTCGATGTCGTCCACGCGGCCCAACACCCAGCCGCAGGTCTCGTGGCGGATCTGCACGTACTCGTTCCGCTCCACGGGCTCGAAGACGGCGCACCGGAGGGCCGTGCTGCCGACGTCCCCGTAGACGACGCCGATGAAATCCTTCGGATGGTGGGGATGGTGAGCCGCCTTGCTAGCCGCGACGGACTCCATGAGTGCACCCCATCGGGCGCGGATGTTCGGAGGGCCTTAAGTATCTTCCGTCCGGGCCTGAAAAATTCGGTCCAAGAAGTCCGCGGCGGCCGTGTACCCGCGGATGCGGTTGGTCAGCCGGACGAGCCCGTGGCCCTCGTCGGGGAACACGAGGAAGTCCACGACGCCGCCCTTCTTTCGCACGGCCTCGACGATCTGCTCCGTCTCCTCGAGCGGGACCCGCGGGTCGTTCTTCCCGTGGATCACGAAGAGCGGAGCTTGGATTCGGTCCGCCTTGTGGATCGGGGAAATCCGTTCGAGGACCGCGCGGTCCTTCTCGAGGGACCCGTATTCCGCCTCGCGCCACTTCCGCCGCCAAGCCCCTGTGTTCTCGAGGAACGTGACGAAGTTCGCGATGCCGACGACGTCGACCCCCGCGGCCCATGCGTCTGGATACTCGGTCAGCGCGGCGAGCACCATGAACCCGCCGTACGAGCCGCCCATGACCGCGAGGCGGGACCCGTCCACGTCCGGCCGCGTGCGGAGCCAGTCCGCCGCGCGCTTGAGGTCCGCGACGGCGTCCATCCGCTTCTCGACGTCGTCGAGGTGCTCGTACGTCTTCCCGTACCCGGAAGAGCCGCGGACGTTCGGGACGAGGACCGCGTACCCGCGGTTCGCGAAGTACTGAATCACGGGGTTGAAGTCCGCCACGGCCTGGCTCTCCGGCCCTCCGTGGACCCACACGACCACGGGGGGGCGGTCCCCCTTCGGGGGCGGGTACAGCCACGCGGGAACTTCGCGCCCGTCGAAGGTCGGATACTTCACCGCCTCGGGGGCCACGAAGGCGTTCTGCGGGAGGCCCGCGTGCGCGCTGTGCGTCACCTGGCGGGCCCCGTTGCGGCGCACGTCGAGGACCCACACGTCCTCCGGGTGGCGGGGGGATTTGAACGCGAACGCGACGTACCGCGCGTCCGGCGACCAGGTCGGGAGTCCGAGAACGCCATCGGGCAACGCGGGCCGGGGGACGACCGTCCGGTCGCGTAGGCGGAGGACCTTGAGGCGGAACACGCCGCCTTCGTTCACCACGATCGCCGCCTTCCGACCGTCGAACGAAAGCGCCAGATGCTCAATGTCCCACGGCTCCTCCCACACGGTTTCCCACGATTCGCGCGTGAGGCGGCGCCGCACGAGCGCGAGGAATTCCCGGCCCATGTCCGTGACCGCGTACACGAACCGACCGTCCCCGGAGACGGCCGAGTGCTCGAACCGCGCGGTCCCGTCGTGGGGCGTGAGGTGGCGGGCCTCCCCGGTCTCCGCGTCGACGAGGTATAGGTCCTGGTCCGACGGGCCGTGAAGGACGTATACGAGGACGGACCGCCCGTCCGGGGTGAACATGCGGGCGAAGTTCGACTCGTCCGTCCGGTGGATGCGCCGCACGTCCCGCGTGTCTAGGGTCCGGACGAACACGTCGAAGAACCGGGGATCCCGATCGTTCGCACAGTACGTCAGCCGACGACCGTCCCGCGACCAATCGCCGACGTAGTGGACGGTCTCGAGCGCTTCCGTGAGGGCCTCGACCGTCGCGCCTCCGTCCGCGAGCCGCCAGATCTGGAACCGCTCGTCGCCGCCTCGGTCGACATGGAACGCGAGTTCCCGCTTGCTCGGGGCGTACACAGGCGTGTCGATGCGCTCCGAGAAGAACGTGAGCTGGTCCGGCCAGCCCCCTTCGCGATCGACCTCCCAAAGCTGCGGGATGCCCGTGATGTTCGTCACGAACGCGATGCGCCGGCCATCCGGGGCGAACGTCGGCTGGTTTGCGCTCCGCACGTTCAGGTACCGTTCGAGGGGAAACGCCATCGCCGGGGGAAGGGGGCAATGACCACTTAAGGCTCCGGCCCGATTCCCCCGCCATGGCCGACGACAGGGTCGCGCTCGTGACGGGGGCGTCCAGCGGCATCGGGCGCGCAATCGTGTTGCGGTTCGCGGCGAAGGGGATGCGGGTCGGCCTCACTGCCCGACGGGAGGATCGGCTTCGCGAGATCGCGGAGACGATCGAGGGGAAAGGAGGGGAGGCGTTGGCCCTCCCTGGCGACGTGCGGGATCCTGCGGTCGCGGACCACGCGGTCCGTTCCGTCGTGGAGGCGTGGGACCGCTTGGACATCCTCGTGAACAACGCGGGCGTCGGCACGCGCGCGCCGGTGGACGAGATCGACGACGGCGAGCTGCGCTGCCAGCTCGAAACGAACGTGTTCGCGCCGTTCTACTTCGTGCGCGCCGCCGCGCCGATCATGAAGAAGCAGAAATCCGGCCAGATTGTGAACATCGGCTCCGTCGCGGGCCTCGTGGGCATCGCGAACTCGTCCGTCTACGCGGCCACGAAGTGGGCCCTCCGCGGCATGAACGAGTCGTGGCGGGACGAGCTGTATCCCCACGGGATCAAGGTCGCCTATGTCGCGCCCGGGTACGTGATCTCGGAGTTTGGCGGGAGGAAGGAGGACTTATCCGTGCCCGACGCGGAATGGGCACTGACCGTGGACGACGTGGCCCACGTCGTCGAGACGATCGTCGATCAAGGGCCGAACTCCGACATCCGGGAAATCGTCCTCCAAGTACTCGACCGCAGCTAGGCGCGCACGGGTCCTCCCAAACTCAACCCAGAGAATCGCGAACGATTTTCGTCCACCAGCCTTTATCTCCGCGGTGTGGCCGTCGCCCGCCCGTGAGGGCGGAGGCAAGTCGGGACGACTTTCGGACCGCGATTGGCCGTGCGTTCCTGATCGCCGTCGAACGGAAGGACCGCGAAGCCGCGACCGTCTTCGCGAAGGCGCTGCTCACCCGCCTGCCGCCCCTCAGCCCGGATAGCGGCGCAGCAACTCCATCCCGATTTCCCCGACGACTTCGCCGATTTCGTGGGTCGCGTCGATGGTGACAAACCGCTCCTCCTTCGCCAACTCGCGATAGATTGCGTCCACGCGCCGGAGGAACGCGACCTCCTCGAACCGCACCTTCCTCGCCCGCCCGGCGATCCGGTCGAGGCCGACCTCGGGCGGCACCGCCAAGAAGAAGGTCACGTGCGGGATCACGATGTACGGCTCGCACAGCTGGCGGAGCCACTCCACGGGCCGTTCCCGCTTACCCTCCATGCGCGCGCCTTGGTACGCGTACGTGGAGTCGACGTAGCGGTCGGACAGGACGAGTTTCCCGTCGTTCATCCACGCGCGGATCTGCGCGGAATGGGCTTCCCGGTCCGCCAGGAACAAGAAGGCCTCCGTGACCGCGTCCACGTCCCGCTCGATCGCCCACTTGACCGCGTCCCCGCGCCACGTGCGCGTAGGCTCCGTCGTCCAGACGACGGCCACGCCCGCGTGCTCGAGCGA
>JACQPO010000165.1 GCA_016207545.1 Methanobacteriota archaeon
GTGCACTTGTTGCACTGGATGCACCCCTCCTGCGCGAGGATGCGGAGCGCCTCGTCCATCTACGCCCCCCGGAGCGGGCTCGGCCCGAGCTTCCGCACCCTCTCCGTGAACTCGTTGGCGGCGGCCGCGAACACGTTCCCCTCCGCGGCACTGGCGGCAGTCATCATCAGGCGGCCGTCGAGGCCCAGCGCCTGGACCACGCGGGACACCCGATCGAGCTCGGCCTTAGCCTGCAGGTTCCCGCTCTTGTAGTGACACGAACCCACGTGGCACCCGACGACGAGCACGCCGTCGAATCCCCGCTCGAACGCGCGCAACACGTAGTACGGGTCCATCATCCCCGTGCACATGAGGCGGAGGATCTTCACGCCCGACGGGTACTCGAGTTTGGCGGCTCCGGCCTGATCCGCGGCTACGTAGCCGCACCAGTTGCAGCAGAACGCGAGCACGTTCGGCTCGAAGGTCACGGAACCACCGCCAACGGGGCGATGGCGTCGATCGTCGCCACGACCTGCGGCTTCGCGAACTGGCGGACGGACATCGCGCCCGTCGGACACACGACCGCGCACTTCCCACACCCTTCGCACGCGGTCTCGTCCACGACCGCGACGAGGCGCTCAGGATCCACGCAGACGGCGTCGAACTCGCACACCTCCGTGCACCGGTCGCACGCGCGGCACAGGGCCGGGTCGACCTCCGCGACGAGCGGGTTGAGGGTCATCTCCCCGCCGCCCAGGAAGACCGCCGCGGACATCGCCGCCGCGCCGGCCTGGGCAATCGTGTCCGTGATGTCCTTCGGCCCCTGGGCGCACCCCGCCACGAAAACGCCCTTGACGGCGGTCTCCGTCGGGTTGATCTTCGGATGGTACTCCTTCACGAATCCGTCCGGGGTCTTGTCGAGGTGGAGGGCGGCCAACAGGTCGTCCACGGGGTCCGGCTCCAGCGCCGCGCTGAGCACGACGAGGTCCGCGGGGAGTTCGAGCCGCCGGCCGGTGAGCATGTCGTCCACGTCGACGACGAGCCGGTCCCCCGCGGGGCGGACGGAGCCCGGAAGGCCGCGGACGTACTTCACGCCCAGACCCATCGAACTCGCGTAGTACTCCTCGAACCCCTTCCCGTACGCCCGCAGGTCGTTGTACAGGATGTAGACCTCGGCGTCCGGGCGAGCCTTCTTGATCAGGCTCGCGTGTTTCACGGCGACCATACAACACACGCGGGAACAGTACTCGTGCACGAGCGCGTCGCCCGGGGCCCCCCGGGACCCGACGCACTGGACCATGACGATTGCGTCCGCGGGTTTCCCGTCCGATGGTCGGGCGACCTCCCCGCGGGTGGGCCCCATGGAGTCGAGCATCCGGGCGAGCTGCATCTGCGTGACGACATTCCGGTAGCGCCGAAACCCCAGATGGCGGAGGGGCGTCGGGTCGTACTCCCGGTACCCCGTCGCCACGATCACGGCGCCAACCTCCACGGTCACGACCTCCGGCTTCATCGCGAAGTCGATCGCCTTCGCGGGACACACCATCGCGCAGATCCGGCACGCCCGGTCCCGCTGGAAGTAGAAGCAGTGGTCCGCGTCGATCGTCCAGATCGCGGGCAACGCCTGCGGGAACGGCAGGTAGATCGCCTTCCGCTTCCCGAGCCCGACGTCCCACTCCGACTCCACTTGGATCGGGCTTTTGGCGGTGCTCACGGGGCACCGCTCCGTGCACCGGTTGCACGCGATGCACGCATCGGTCACGTACCGCGGCTTCTTCTCGACGACCAGGGTGAACCTCCCCGGCGACCGCTTCGCCTCCTTGACTTCTGCATATGTGAGGAGGTCGACCCTGGGGTGGTTGTACACTTCGTTCATCTTCGGGGAGAGAGTGCACATGGCGCAGTCGTCCGTCGGGAACGTCTTCACGAGTCGGGCCATGTTGCCGCCGATCGTCGGGCTTTTCTCGATGAGCGTGACCCGGTGGCCGAGCTCCGCGAGGAGGGTGGCGGCGTGGATGCCCGCAATACCTCCCCCGACGACCGCGACACCGGGGTGGATTGTGGCCGTCTTCACCTCGAGGGGTCGGAGCTGGCGGACCCGTTCGACCTGCCCCTTCACGATGGCCTTCGCCTTCTCCGTCGCCTTCTCGGGCGCGTGCCCGTGGGCGTACGAACACTGCTCCCGGATGTTCGCGATCTCGAGGAGGTACGGGTTCATCCCCGCCTCCCCCGCTTTCCCGCGGAACAGGTCTTCATACATCTTCGGGGTGCAACACGCGACGACGACGCCGTCGAGTCCCTTCTCCCGGATTTCCTTCTGGAGCCGCTCTTGGCCCTCGTTCGAGCACATGAAGCGGAAATCCGTCGCGAGGACGACGTCCTCCTGTTTCGCGGCAAACTCCCGGAGCGCGTACACGTCGACGACGTCGGAGATGTTCCCGCCGCAATGACAGATGAAGACGCCGACCTTCCGTCCTCCCGTCACGCCTTCACGACCTCCGTGTCCTCCAGGGCGCGGACGAAGGGCTTCACGGACACGAGGTGCCGCCGGAGCCCGAGGCGCGCGGGATCGAACCCAAAGGAGAGGCCGACGAGTTGGGACACATGGAGGACCGGCAGGTTGAGCGGCTCCCCGACCGCGCGGGAGGCCTTGTGCTGGTACGCGTCAAGGACGAGGTGGCACAGGGGGCATGGGGTCGCGAGGGCCTGGGCGCCCGCGCCCCTCGCCTCCTGCAACCCGAGGGCGGACATCTTCACCGCGACGTCTTGTCGGACCGTGAGGACGTGAAAGCCGCAACACGCGGTCCGGCGGGAGTATGTCACGGGGGTCCCCCCGAGGACTTCCACGAGCCGCTCAATCGCCCTCGGGTCCTCCGCGTCCTCCGCCGCTCCCGGCGCCCGGAGGAGGTGGCATCCGTAGAAGGCCGCCACTGGGAGATTTCCGAGGGGGCGACGGACGTGGGCCGCAAGCCGCCGGGGGCCGACGTCCTCGAGAAGGACCTGGAGGAAGTGCTTCACGCGGACGCCGCCGCCGTACCGGCGACCGAGCCGCGCGAGGAGGCGGTTCACCCGCTCCCGCGTCTCCGGGTCTCGGAGCGCGACGTTCGCCCGGGACAGGTACAGCTGGCAGGTGCCGCACACCGTGAGCACGTCGAGGCCCAGATCCTCCGCCATGGAGAGGGTGCGGGCGTTGAGGGCGAGGGCGGCCTCCGGGTTGTACTCCTGGAGGTTGCCGGCGCCGCAACAGCCCGCGTCCTCCAGCTCGACGAGCTCGATTCCGACTTCCTCCGCGACGAGGCGCGTGGCGATGTCGAGTTCGCGGCAGCTGTCGAGGGCGACGCATCCCGGGAAGTACGCGAGCCTCATGCGCCCTCCTCCGCGGCGTCGAGGAGCGCTCGAATCTCGGGGACGGATTTCAGGGGCCGCCTGCGCAGGCGCGGGGCTTTCCCCCGCCATGCCATGCGGGCGGGCAGCCACCCCTCCCGGAGGAGGCCGGCGAGGCGGAGGGATTCCAGGGTGACGCGGGCCTCGTGGATGCGACCCCCGTCCCGGATCGACTCCACGAAGGCGCGGGCGTGCCGAGGCCCGGGACCTTCCCGTTCCTCCCCGAGGGCGATGTGACGGACGGCTTCGACGATGTCCCCGGGCCGCACGTGCTTCGGACATCGGGCGACGCACGCGAAGCACCGGGCGCACGCCCATAAGGCCTCGTCCGACAGCACGTCCTCCCGCAGCCCCAGCTTGATCCGCGCGATGAGCCGGCGGATGTTGAACTCCGGCTCCAAGGCCTCCACGGGGCAGGAGCTCGTGCACGTGTTGCACTGGATGCAGGTCGCGAGGGCCTCCCCGCCGGGGAGCCCCAGGACTTCCTTCCAAAACGTAGGACTGTCGGGCCGGACGGTCGACGAGGCCACGGTGCCCGCCTTCGGGCCCGCCATGCCCGGTGCGCCTCTTCTACCTCACACAAGTACGGAACGTACGTACGTGTGTACCGCCCCATTCGCGGGACGACGGAGGTTGCTCGGGGTCCCATACGGTGGGGACGCGCCCGTTAAATACGGCGCTGCTCCTTCGCGCAACCATGGTGGCGCCCCGCGCGATCACGGAACGAGCGCCCCGCCTCGCATACGGGGAGCGATGGATCGACGACGTCCTCCCTGCGAGGGTTCTCGCGGAGGGTCGGCTCCTCCCGTTGCGAATGCCCGAAGCCCTGCCCGAACTGCCGGACGTGGACCGTGCGCTTGGCACGGCCCTCGAGACGTCCTCGACGCCCGACCTCGTGCCCTCCCTCAAGACATGGCTCGCAACGCGCTACCGAGGGGGCGACGTCGCAATCCTCGTCGACGACTACACCCGCCCGTGCGCCCACCAGCGCCGCCTCCTGCCCGGGCTGCTCGATTGGCTCCTCGCCCACGGCGTACGCCGGGAACGGATCGCGATCGTGATCGCGGGGGCCACGCACCGGGACCCGCGGCCGGCCGAGTACCCCTTCGTGCTCGGCGACCGCGTGTGGCCCGCGTGGCGGGACCGGGTGTTCATGCACCACGACTACGAGGACCTCGAGCGACTCGGGACGATGCCGGACGGCACGTCCGTGGAGCTGAACGGCCGGGTCGCCCGCTCCGAGGTCGTCGTGGGGCTCAGCGACCTCGACTACCACTACTTCGCGGGCGTGAGCGGCGGGCCGAAACAGATCGTCCCCGGGGTGGCGGGGCGGGCGTTGACGACGGCGGACCACCTGAAGATGTTCGGGGATCTCGGCTTCGCGCCGAACTGCGACATGGGCATCCTGGACGGGAATCCCGTGTACGAATACAAGCGGGCGGCCGTGCGGATCGTCCTCGACGCCCTGCGGGAGCGGGGCGCCTTCGTGTACGCCGTCATCTCCGTCCTGAACCCCCGCCACGAAATCGTCGCCCTCGAAGGCGGCGAGGTGCTCACGTTGCACCGGAAGCTTCGCTCGGTCCTTGACCGGGTGTACGTCGCGGAGATCCCGCGGCTCGCGGACGTGGCGATCGTGAGCGCCCTCCACCTCGGGATCAACGTGTACCAAGCGGGGAAGGCAATCAACACCGCGGCCCGGGCCGTGCGCCCCGGAGGCGCGGTCCTGTGTCTCGCGCCGTGTCCGGACGGCTTCGGGAACGAGGAATTCCGGAATCTGATGAAGCTCGCGGCGCCGATCCTCGACGAGGGACCCCGCGCGATCGCCCTCGGCGCGGACCCGGGAACCGCGGGGGCGGCCGCGATCGACCGCGCCCTCCGCGCCGTGCAAGACGCGGTGATGAAGGACTTCAAGATCGGGAAGCAGAAGCCCGTGGACTTGCTCGTCCAGTACCGCCGGACGGGATGGGGAAACTTGTGGCTCCTGTGCGACGGCCTCACGGAGGACGAGCGGACGCTCCTCCCCTTCCGATACGTGGGCGAATCGAAGGACCCCGGGGCGCGGCTCCGAGCGTGGATCGAGGACCGGGAGCGGACGGGAAAGCCGAGCTACGTCGTAATCGACGACCCGACGTACTGGATTCGTCCGAAAGGCGGCTGAGCCGCGGTCACGAGGCCAGGCCCATGGGACCTGCGACCGACTCCCACGTCCACGGACTGCGGGATTTCGTGTTCTTCCCCAGGTGATCGAGGTCCCCCCGGGCGGCCAAGCGGTCGACGAGATACGCCCCGTACGCGGGCGCGCCCGTCGCGCCCGGGGAATTGTAGTTCAGGATGTGGTAGGAGCGGGGCCCGGCCACTTCGATCGCCTCCTTCACGAGCCCGCCCCGGCGGTCCACGACGTTCGCCCGGATCCCCGCGAAGCCGCGGGCAACGAGGTCTCCCTCCCGCAGGCGGGGGATGAACCGCTGGACCCGGCGCGACATCTCCCCCCTCGAGAGCGCGCTGACCATCTCCCGCGCGGACAACGTGAGGAACGTGCGGCTGAGGGCGAAGCGGAGCTTGTTTCCCGCCGGAGGCTCGAAAGCCCTCGCGGCCCAGCCGGGCGCGTGGCGGAAGAGCCCCTCGTACGCATACGGTCCGGGGACGGGGACTGCGTTCGGCCCGATCTCCCGCCGCCCGTCGACGCGGACTACCCAATGGGGGTCGAGGAACGGGAGGTCCGGATGGCGGGGGACCGTGTACACGTTTCGCCCGACGAGGCCGCCCGCCTCCGCGCCCACGATCCAGTAGTCCCCGCGGAAGTGCAGGTCCGCGTACTCCGTCGCGACCCCCGCCTCGTGGGCCAGGCGAACGGCCTCCCCGCCGGCGCAGTTCAGGAGGAACCGCGTCCGCACCCAGGGTCGGTACGCGCCCGCCATGAGGACTACCCCGTAGGGGTTCGCCTCCACGGCGTCGACGGGGAAGTGGGTGAGGAATCGGACCCCGAGGGCCTCCGCGTCCGCGCGGACCGCCTCCGTGAGGGCGCCGTAGTCGACGACCGTGTCCGTCTTCGCGTGGAGGGCCGCCGCGCACGCGACGTTCGGCTCCAGCTTCGCGACGTCCCGCCCGTCGAGGAGCTCGACCTCTTTCGGGTCCATCCCGTTCGCCGCCGCGAACTGGAGGTTCTCCTCGAGCGCCTTCACCTCCTCCTCTACCCTCGCGACCTTCAGGGTGCCGACTGCGGACCACGGCAGCTTGCGCTCCGCGGCGTATCGCTTCCACAGTCCGTACGACACCTGGGACGCGCGGGCGAACGTGCGGGCCCGCGTCGGGTGGAGGTAGAAGGGCCGGTGGACGACCCCCGTGTTCCGCCGGCTCGCGTGCTCCCCGACCCGTGCTTCGCGCTCCAAGACCGCAATTCGGCCGTCGTAGCGGCTCGCGACCCAGTACGCGATGGACGTCCCGAGGATGCCGCCGCCGACGATCGCGACGTCCCAGTCGTCCATGGCGGGCGTCCATTCCTTCCCATCGGATTAGGTTAACCCCGTCCGTGGCGTTTCAAGAGGACCACGGGACCCCGAGGTCCCCGCCGACCTTCTTCAGGGACTCCACGACCTTCGGGCCAAGGGGGATCCCTTCCGCGAGGCACTCCCGCTCGAACGCGAATCCCTTCTCGCCGTGCACGTAGACCCGCTCGTGACCCTCCGCCTTCGGGCTGTTCCGCACCTGGTCCAAGAATGTCCGCAGGTCCCGGCTCACGTCCGCGAGGGGTCGAAACGCGTCCACGCGGATCGCGCCGAAAAAGTGGGCGATGTTCGCGCTTCCCTCTGCCGCATACGTCCCGAGGCCGAAGGCGCCGCCGGCGAGGACGGAGGACAGGATCTCGACGACCATCGCGAGCCCGTACCCCTTGTGGCCCGAGAACTCCTCCCCCTCGCCGCCCAGCGGGAGGATGCCGCCGCCCCCGCGCTTTCCGAGGTTCTCCAGGACCTCTGTCGCGTTTGTCGTGCCTTTCCCGCGCGCGTCGACGGCCCAGCCGAAGGGCATCGGCTTCCCCTGACGCTCGTACACCTCGAGCTTGCCCCGGGGGACGACGGACGTGGCGGCGTCGAACAGAAACGGCTCGCCTTCCGCGGGTACGGCGACGGCAATCGGGTTCGTCCCGAAGAGGGCGTCCCGCCCGAACGTGGGCACGACGAGAGGCGCGGCGTTCGTCATGGAGATCCCTATGCACCCGTGGGGGACCGCCATGAGGGCGTAGTAGCCGGCGATCCCGTAGTGGTTCGAGTTCCGGACCGTTACGAAGCCCGTGCCGTGGGCCTTCGCCTTCTCGATCGCGAGGGCCATCGCGCGGTGCCCCACGACTTGGCCGAGGCTCCTCCCGCCATCAATGAGGGCGGTCGTCGCGGTCTCGTGCACGACCTGACTCTTGTCCGTGGGGACCATGATCCCCTTCTTGAGGCCCTCCACGTACCGCCCGAGGCGGGCGACGCCATGGGAACCCTTGTCCCGCAGGTCCGCGAGGACGAGGATGTCCGCCGCGACCTTCGCGTCCTTTCGCGGGACCCCGAGCTTCTCGAACACCGCCGCGCAAAACCGTTCCAAGCCCTCCTTGTTCACGCGGACGACATCGGCCATCGGTCACCTCGGGCAACGTTCGCGTGCAGGACGAAAGCGTGTCCCTACATGAGCGTTTGGTTCGTGCAATCGTAACTTAGGATACGTTCCCGGCCCGGCGGCGGGAGGACGCGAAAAAGAGGGCGGCCGCGACCACGCGTACGCATCCCCTTGAGACCTATGAGACCGACCGCCACTAGCGCCGACACTGAACCGCCTCGTGTTCCTCGTGGACCGGGGACCGTGGTACGTTTGGCCGTTCCAGCGCCTCGGCGTTCCGTGGCGGCACGAGACGTTCGGGGAGCGGTCCGCCGTGGAGCGATGGTTCCGCGTAGTAAAGCAGCGGGCGAAGGGGTTCGGGAAGCGGTGACCCCACAACGTGGGGCCCGACGACGCAGGTTCATGGTGCCTCGCGTTCGCGGGCCTTTACAACCTCTGGGAGGGTTAAGTTGTCAAGCTCCCCTTTCGGTGGGGAAACCGTTAAGTAATACGATACGCATCGCGTAATACGTTATGGCTGAAGGCATTACAACGGTCACATCGAAATACCAAGTGACAATCCCCCGTCGCGTCCGACGCCTGATGGGAATTAAGAAGGGAGACCGGGTAGCCTTTGTCCCTTCGGAACGGGGCGTGCTCCTCGTTCCCGCGGACGAGCTCCTCACGTGGCTTGCGAGAACCTTGCAGGGGATCGAGGAGACCATCGCAGAGAGTCGGGCGGGGTTCCGCCCGAGAAGGTAGTCCCTTGCTCGTCCTCGACACGAACGTCCTGGCCCGACGAGAGCTTCTCGAATGGCTGAGGAAAACCGAGACGGAAGCGGTCCTCCCAGCCGTCGCCTACATGGAGGCGGCCTACCACGTCCTCAAGAAACAGCAACCCCTGGAGCATCTGGACCGCGCCTTGGCCGCCGCGGGAATCCGCGTCGCGCCCTTTGATGGGACGTTGGCGGCCGAGGCGGCGCAAGCAGCAGCGGGCAGGTGGGACTTCGCCAAGAAGGCGCGCGACTACGCCATCGGGGCGCATGCGAGGGGCGAGGGGAGGACCCTCGTCACCGA
>JACQPO010000163.1 GCA_016207545.1 Methanobacteriota archaeon
CTCTTGCGCCGGAACCAGGACCCGTGGATCCCGGGGACGAACTATTACAGCCTGCGCATCCGCCTGCTCTCCGACTCGGGCTACGCGTCGACGACGCCGGAGAGCTACCAGATGCTCGCGACGTCCATCCAGGTCGTCGCGCCCTTGAGCACGATCGACATCGTCGCCTCGACGGAAGAGGGGCCGGTCCAGAAGGGTCGCGGCGTCGACTGGTCCGAGAACGAGTTCTACTGGCGGGAGACCACAATCGACATCATCCCGAAGGACGGCAAGAAGCCGACCGCCATGGCCACCGGCGATCTGAACGGGGACACGAAGGTCGACGTCGTGGTGGGGCTCGATTCCCAGGAAATCACGAACGTCATCGCGTACTACAACCTCGACTACGGGACCACATGGCGCCGGGAGTTCATCAACCAGTTCCAGGGAAAGGCGAACTACCGTGCGGAATCGCTGGCCATCGGGGACCTCGACGGCGACGGCGACGGGGAGATCATCGCCGGGATCAAGGACGCGGCCGGCGGCACGTCGATCGGCGTTATCGTCTTCTGGAACGACGGCTCGTGGACCGGCCAGGAGCTCCGGTACAGCGAGACGGGCGCGAAGCCCAACATGCAAAGCCTGGCCGTCGGCGACATCAACCGAGACGGCCGGCCCGACGTCGTTTCGGGCGACAAGAACGGCGTCGTGGACTACTACTGCAACAACGTCCGAGGCAGCTGGCTCTTCCCGAAGACGACCCCCTGTCCGACCCAGGCGACCCTCCAGCCTCCGGGCAACACGGAAAGCATCAACAGGGGTGTGAAGGTCGGTAAGGCCGGGGAGATTCCGTACAACAGCCTTGCCCTCGGTCAGATGGAGGGACTCTCGTTCGAGCTCAGGCCCGACCAGCCCACGGCGGACAAGACGTTGGACATCGTCGTGGCGAACAACCAGAACCTGATCATCTACCGGACGACGGTCACGTACGACCAGTTCGACGACGCGTACGTGGCCACGTTTACGCGCTACGACCTGGTCTACACGGGCGACGCGAACAACCGGAAGGTCCAGTCCCTGGCCGTCGGCGACATGAACGCGGACGGGATGAACGACATCGTCTACGGCATCGACCCGGACAAGGAGAAGAGCGGCGTCTTCCGCCTGCGGAACATGGGCATGCGGCCGCCGCCGAGCACGACGTTCGAGACCTGGGTGAGCATCTTGCTCCCGCATACGGTCGTCGACCCCAAGACGGGGAAGATCGCGGACCTCGGGCTGATCAAGGACCTCGTCCTCGGCGATACGGACGGGGACGGGGACCTCGACATCGTGTTCCTGAACGCGAACGATCCGAACGACTTCCTGAACAACATCTGGGCTTACGAGAACGTCGGCGACGACAAGACGACGTACGTGGAGACGAACGTCTTCACGGACGGCTGGTTCAAGCGGAAGGAGAAGGCGTTCGCGCTCGACATCGGCTACATCGACCTCTGATCCCGCGGATCGTCCTGGAGGACGGACCGCAGGATCTCCCACACGGCGGTCGCCCGCTCGTACTCCACGACCGCGAGCAGGCTGCGGTGCTTCCGCGCGAGCTTCGCGAGCCGTTGCGCGATGTGGCCCTCCCGCGCCCGCTCCAGGGCCACGTACCCCTCAGGCTCGCTCACGAACCGGTCGAACTCGAGGACGAATTCCTCCGGGGTCGTCGCCTCCCATCGATGCTTCCCGGCCTTTTTGTGGAGGCGGGTGTGGCCCAGCAGGTCCCAAGCCGTGACGAGCTCCACGTACTTCTCCGTGTAGTCCTCGTCGTTGAAGTCGAGCGCCCGGAGGATGAGGCCCCGCTCCTTCGCGAGGCGGACGGCCTCGACGAAACACGGGGGCGGCTTCCGGACGTCGCCCCACTGGGACAGGCCGGCGACGTACAACTCCTCCTCCCAGTTCGCGGGCGGGTGCTCGCTCCCGTCGTACGATTCGAGCGCCGCCAGGTCCTCGCGCCCCACGGTCAGGCCGACCGCCTCCGGCTGCACCTCCTCGATCGCCCGCCGCACGCGTTCCCCTTCGCTTACGAGCCCTCGGATCGCGGGCAGGAGGACGAGGCGGGCGTCCCCCACGGTCAGCGACGCCGGCCCGGTCGTGCTACTTCCTCCGCTCCTCGATCAGGTCTTCGATCTCGTCCGGGTCGCGGATCCGGCGAAGTTCGTCCTTCTGGATAAGCGGCGTCCCCTCGATGCTGTGCCGGCGCGTGTAGATCTCCACGAACAGGACCGCGTCCCGCTCGACGACGCGGGAGATGTCCGTCACGATCCGTGCTTTCTCGTCCACCCGCTCGGCCCGCGTCGGCACACCGGTCAGCAGGGTCTCGCTCCGGGAGGCGAACGCCTCGAACGGAGACCGGACGGTCGGCAACACGGAGTAGCCGAGCGCTTCGAGCTTCCGGAACACGTCCCGCTCGAACCGCTCGAACGCCTCGAAGCTCCGGAGGAGTTCCCCCGTCTCCTTCGAATAGGAAAACGGGTCCACGGGCATCACGAGCGGCGCGCCGAGGAACTCCTCGAGCCGGAGCGCGACGTCGACCGTCGCGGACATCCCCTCGAGGTACATCTGAATCGTCCGGCGGGAAACGCCCGCGACCTCCGCGAGGGTCCCCAGGGAAATCCCCCGCTCCGCCCGCGCGGCCTGGAGCGCCTCCGCGTCGAGTCGCACGTAGAGCCCGCCGGGCGCGGAGAACATAAACGGCGGCACGCCCTCCTCGAACAGTTCCGTGAACGTGCGGCGGGACAGGATCGGGACGCCGAACCGGGAGTAGATGACGCCCTCCTCGAGCGGCCCGCCCCCGCTCCGCTCGCCGATCACGAGCGGGGATCCCTTCAGGGTCGTCGCGATCATCCGAAGCTCGTCCGCGTTCTCCTTCGTGAACGCGTCGACGTTCTGGAGGACCTTGATGAGCAGGAGGAGGTCGTCGCGCCGGGCGACGACGTCGAACGTGAGGCCGCGCTGGTCGTGGCGCTCGCTGAGGTAGAACCCCGTCTTCGCGAGCAGTTCCCGGACTTCGTCGATCAGTTCGCCCCGGCGCATCCGGGTCAAATAGGTTTCTTCTTCTATAAAGGCCCTCGGTCCTCACGATGGCGACGCCCGGGCCTCTTATAGGGGAGCGTCGGTTTCCGCGGACGATGACCGGGTCGTTCCGGGACGGAAAGGTCGTCGTCGCCGACGCGGGAGAGGCGAGCACGCTCCTCAACCGCGGATGCTTCGGAGAGCCCCTCTCCGGTGGCGGGGTGACCCTGACGCCGCTCGAGGCCGTGTATCTCGCGGAAGCGGGCCGACTCGAGGTGCGCGCGGAGGGAAGCGCCTTGCCGTTGACCGAGTTGTACCGGCGGGCGACCCACCTTGTGCCCGGGTTCGAAGTTCGCTATCTCGTGTACCGCGATCTCCGGCAACGCGGATACATTGCGAAGGAGGCCGGGCCGCCCCTGGACTTCCGCGTGTTCCCGCGGGGCGGCGGCCCGAAGCAGACGCCCGCGAAGTACGGAGTCCTCGCGATGAGCGAAGCGTGGGTCCTCGACCTCCACGCGCTCGAGGCACGCGCCCGACAGATCGCGGGCGGGCGGAAGAGCCTGCTCGTCGCGGTCGTGGACGAGGAGAGCGACGTCACGTACTACGTGGTGCGCCCCGCGGTGCCGAAAGGTCGGCAGGCCCCTGCGGTGCCGATGGGGGGAATCCCTGTCCACCTCCTGGGGGACCGCGCGACGGTCCTCGATCCCGACGCGGCCGCGAAACTCCATGCGGACGGATTCTACGGGAAAATCGTCGGCCGGCGCCTCCAGCTGTCCCTCCTCGAGATCGCGTACCTCCTGAACGCGGGCGCGATCGACCTGCGCCGCGCGGACACGAACCGGCCCGTCACCCTGGCGGCGGTCCTCCGCCAGGCCCGCAAGCTCCAGCCCGACTTCGACCTCCGCCTGCGGGTGTACGAGGACCTGAAGGGGCGAGGGGTCGTCGTGAAGACGGGATTCAAGTACGGCTCCCACTTCCGCGCGTACGAGGGGGATCCAGACCGCGTGCACGCGAAGTATCTCGTCCACGCGATCCCCGCGGGGCGGCGGGAGATGTGGCCCGAGGTCAGCCGCGCGGTCCGCCTCGCGCACGGCGTGAAGAAGGACATCCTGTTCGCGTCCGTCGGGGACGACCTCCGCTACCTTCGGCTCGAGTGGATCCGCCCGTAAGTCACAGGTGTTCGCGCAGCGCCTCGAGCGTCTCGATGATTGGCCAGGGGCCGCGCTTCCGTTCGGCCCCCTTGCGGATCAACTGGATGCACCGCGCCCCGAGCTCCGCAGCGGGCCGAAGGTAGGAGGCCACGTCGTCGACAATGACCGCTTCGTTCGGCCGTACGGCCGCAACCTCGAACGCCCGCTGCCAGTAGAACGGCCGGTCCTTCTTCGCACGCGCGACCTCGAGGAGGACGAGCCCGTCGAACAGGTCGCGTATGCCTCCGCCAACGAGCGCGTTCTCCCCGTTCGACCGGCTCGCGTTCGTGGACAGGAAGAGGCGATGGCCCTGGGCCTTGATCCGCTCGAGCGTCGGCCGAACGTCGGGATACAGGGCGTCGATGCCCCGCACGATCTCGGACTCGAGTTCGCGGGAGAACCGGACGCGGTCCTCCGGCGGCGGCAGTCCCGCCAGCTCGAAGACGCGCTGCACCCAGCGTTCCTCAAGCCCGTTCGTCGCCTCGATCCACGCGTCGCCCTCTCGCCCCTCCGGCGGCATCGCGTCGAGCCGCGCGCCCTCCTGGGTGTACCAAGCCCACGCGTCGTCGTGGATCTTCTCCCACTTCACGAGGCCGCCGCCGTACCGGCGGTCCAGGATCTCCGCCATCCGACGGCGGTAGTGGGCACCCATCACGCGGGAGTCCACGAGGACCCCGTACAGGTCGAGGAAGACGCAACACGACACGATTCCCCGCGAAGAGCGGGGACTCGAAAAGGCTTGCGGCTTGCGTCGTGGGCGGCGAGCAACGGACCCTTCAACGCCCCGCGTCCTGCTCGAGGACGAAACCGCCGCCGATTGCGAGGGCGAGACCGATGAGGCCCAGGGTGAGGGCGAGGCCGACCCCGAGGCCCGTCGCGGGGAACGACATGGCGAGAACGAGGGCGAACATCAGGCAGCCGATGCCGGCGATCGCCGTCCCGAGGCCCCGGTTCACGGCCCACGAGAGGGCCTGCACGCCGAGAAAGACTTCCGCCCTCGAGATGGAAGTAAAACCGCGCGGGAGACCCGAGGGCCTCGCGCGCGGGGTTGTTTTGGGCATACAGGCTACGAAACACGTAGCCCTTCTGCGGGTTGCGAATGGAAATCCCTCCTCTTAAAGGGTTCGGCCTCACCCGAAGGGTCAGGATCGACTCGTCTCCGCCGGCGGTCGACCGTACACGAGCCGCCCGCCCACCGCGGTCGCGACGACGCGGACCCGCGACCCGGGAACCCGACCCGGCACCCCGGACAGCACCACGAAGTCCGCGAGCTTCCCGGCGGCCAGGGTCCCCTTGTCGCCCTCCTCGAAGCCCGCGAAGGCGCCGTGGACCGTGTAGCACCGCAGCGCGTCCCGAAACCGGAGTCGCTGCGAGGGGAAGGGGGCCTCCATCGCGCCTCGCATTCCGTACAGCGGCCCATACGGCATCCCGTCGGACCCGAACGCGACGCGGCTGCCTCGGCGGAGAAGCTCGCGATACAGGTTGATCTCGCGCACGCGGGATCGGCCCAAGCGGGCTTCGTACATGCCCCCGGGATGGGACCATCGCGCGACGAAATTCGGCTGCATCGAGGGGAGGACGCCTAGGTCAGCAACCCGGTCGAGCGCGTCCTCGGAGGTGAGTTCCAGGTGCTCCATCCGATGGCGGTGGTCCTCGCGAGAATCTTCGTCGAGAATCCGCTCGTAGGCGTCGAGGACGACGTCGACCGCGCGGTCCCCGATCGCATGGACCGCCAACTGGAACCCGGCCTCGTGCACGCGTGCGAGGAGCGCCGCCAATTCCCGCGGAAGGCGAATGAGCTGACCTCGTCTATGGGGATCGTCCGCGTACGGCTTATGCA
>JACQPO010000166.1 GCA_016207545.1 Methanobacteriota archaeon
ACGCGGTCCACGCCCGGGTCGGCCAGCTCAGCGGAGGAGAGCGCGCGCGCCTCGCCCTCGCGAAGTTCATCGCCCAGGACTACGACCTCCTCGTCCTCGACGAGCCGACGAACCACCTCGACATCGAGAGCCAGGAGATCGTGGCGGCGGCCCTGCGGACGTATCCGGGCATGCTGCTCGTCGTGAGCCACAACCGAAGCTTCCTGAACGAGGTGTGCAACAAGATCGCGGTGATCGCGCACCAGCGCCTGGCGGTGTTCCAGGGGACGTTCAAGGACTCGTGGGCCGCGGCGAAGATGGCGGAGTTCATGGCGGTGACGCAGAAGCCTCGGTACCGCGTCCTGCGCGTGGTCAAGGACTGGGAGACCGGGACGGCGTACCATGGCGGGGACGTGATCGCGCTCAACGGGGCGGAGACTCAGGCATTCCTGCGCCTGCTGCGGTGGGCGGAGGCGAACGGCCGCGTGGAGCGCATGGAGACGTAAGGGGTCCGGCAGGATCCCGCGATCCGGCGGCCCGCCAGCCTCTGGCCGAGGGCTGTCCGCGTCTTCCGGGGGTCCGCGGGCGGAGGGAACCATATAAGGCACGGCCTGCGTCCGGTTACCGCCAACCGCGCCGGTTTGTGCAGTGCCGGCCCGGGAGGTGTTCCCATGGCCAAGTTCCGGATCGAGAACGTCGTCGCATCGACTTCCCTCGGGCACGAGCTCGACCTCAAGGCGATCGCCCTCGCCCTGGGCGGCTCCGAATACGAGCCGGAGCAGTTCCCCGGGCTCATCTACCGCATCAAGGAACCGAAGACCGCGATCCTCCTCTTTCGCAGCGGGAAGGTCGTCTGCACCGGCGCGAAGAGCCTCGAGAACGTCAAGACTGCGGTCGACCTGGTCGCGAAGCAGATCGAGGCGGCCGGCATCCCGATCAAGAAGGATCCCGAGATCGAGGTCCAGAACATCGTCGCCACGTCGGACCTCGGCGCCCAGATCGACCTCAACGCGGTCGCGATCACCCTCGGGCTCGGTTCCGTCGAATACGAGCCGGAGCAGTTCCCCGGCCTCGTCTACCGCATCGACGAGCCCAAGGTCGTCCTGCTCATGTTCGGCAGCGGCAAGGTCGTCTGCACGGGGGCCCGCAAGCCCGCGGACGTCGAGAAGGCCGTCGACAAGATCACGGCCGAGCTCAGGGCGAACGGGCTCCTGCACTGATCCGCGGGCCCCGCCGCCGGAGCGCATCCGGAAGCCTTATAGGGCATGGGGTGGTGGCGCTCCTCGTATGGCGAAGGCCGAGGCGACCGGAACGGTGACCGCGTTCCGTCACAGCAAGTTCAAGCAGGACAGCTACCAGACGATCGTGGACCTCGCCAAGCCGGAGCATGCGGCGGAGCTCCTGGGAGCCCGTGTGGTGTGGGCCCGCAAGGACGGCCTCAAGATCCTGGGCCGGGTCGTGGCCCTCCATGGCTCGAAGGGCGCGCTCCGCGTCCGGTGGGACCGCGGCTTCCCGCCGCAAGCCCTCGGCACCCAGGTCATGATCATTCCTTGACGCCGCGCCAAGCGCGTTTCGCGTGCACGGTGTGGATCCGCCGACGCCCTGTTCTATGCCAAATCTCACAAGCGATGGCATTCAGTCAGCCGCAAGATCAGCGAGCTACGCAGACATCGGCCGACCTGAGGAGACTTGACCTTCTCACTCGCGGCACGGGGCAGCATCATGTCCCTGCGGGAGATGATATGCACGGATTGTTACGGGGCGCCGTCTCCCGCGGCCCTTCTCGACACGGGCCCTTCAGGGTCGCACGTTCCTAGTCGTCCTCATCAGACTCTTTGAGAATCCCCAACAGGCGCTCTAGTGTGGTGGTTCCCGAGAGAATGCCGCCGAGATCCTCCAGGCGCGGTGGTCGTCGACCCACCTGAGATCCCTTGCGCGCCGTCTCCAGCATCCCAAGGCGAGCGAGCTTCCCTTGATTCGGCTTTTCGATTCGAGGACGATCCGAGGACGATTTCTTCTGCCGGCGACGGCGCCTCGTGTTCACTCCCGTAGTCTTTCTTGGCACGGTTCCAAGGCCTGGAATGAGTCCGCCGACGTGAAGGTTTGCTCGCTCCGCTGAGAGGTTCTTTCCCTAACTAGACGTCCTCGTGCCCCACCTGTTGGAAGTCCTCGTGCGATTCGCCATGGTGGTCGTAAGGATTAAGTAGTTGTGTGTTATCATAACACACATGACAAGCCGCTCCCGGCACCTCGCCCAATACCAGGACTTCAAGAAGGGAGCCGAGCTGGATGCAAATCCGCCCCAGGTGCGCGTCGAGGCCATTTTCCTGGCGGTCTTCCATCTGATCGACGCGTGCGCCGCGTTGCAGAACATACACATCAACAAGCATCAACGGGTCCGGTACGAGCTAGAGCGGAATCCGGCTGTCTTCGGCGAGCGCACGGAAGAGATCTGGCTAATCTTCCAGGACATCGAGGCCCGCCTGCGGCCGAAGTTCGTGTACGGAAAGAACTGGAGGCAGGAGGACTTCGATTCCGTTTTCGAGAAGGCTTCCCGCATCGAGCGAGTTTGCCAGGAGGTCCTTGGATGAATCCTGCGAAGTTCGACGACTGTCTCCGGGAAGTTCAGCGTGACCTCGAGAATCGACGTGAGGTGAAGTCGGCCCTCGTGTACGGATCTGTCGCCGTCGGGACCGCGGGAGCCGAAAGCGACCTTGACCTCCTGATCGTTGCGCCCCGAGATTTCCATGAGGAGCTTGCCCGAGACCTGTATCGAATCGGGGCTCGCTACGATGTGACCGTCAGCCCGTATCTCGTAGATCGGACCGAACTCGAGAGCCTCGATCCCCAGTTCCTGGAATCCGTTGCGCGGGATGGCATCGTCCTGAAAGGGGAGCCGCTGGAACCCTCCGTAAGA
>JACQPO010000171.1 GCA_016207545.1 Methanobacteriota archaeon
CGTCCACGGGGGCGGCCGGGACCTGATCTACCCGCACCACGAGAGCGAGAACCTGATCGCCCGCGCCCACACGGGACGAGACTTCGCGAAGGTGTGGATGCACAACGGGTGGCTCACGCTCGAGACGGAGAAGATGTCGAAGTCCCTCGGGAACGTCGTGCCGATCCGGGACGTGCTCGCGGAGTGGCCCGCGGAGGTCGTCCGCCTTTGCCTCGCGAAGTCGTACTACCGGGAGAACGTCGAATACGACAAGGACTGCTTCAAGCGGACGAAGGAGGAGATGGGGACGATCCGCGGGGCGATACGGCACACGCGGGGGGTCGCCACCGCCAAGCGGTCGAACCCGACCGTGTCCCGGCTCGTGGAGCGGACGAGGCGGACGTTCCTCGCCGCGATGGACGACGACTTCGACACGAACACGGCGTTCTACGCGCTCCTCCAGTTCGCGGAGGCCCTGCGCCAGGTCCGCCGGATGTCCGCGGACGACCGCGCACGTACCTTGGCGGCGGTCCGGGACTTCGGGAGAATCCTCGGCGTCTCGTTCGCGTGAACCCGGTCCACTACCTCATGTTGTACAGGTAGAGGACGGACGCCCACCCGCTCGGCAAGACGGACGGAGGCTCCTCCAGTTCCGTCCCGTACCGGATCATCACCTCCACGAAGTATTTCGTATGGAGGAAGGCCATCACGACATCGGACGCCTTCGCGTCGTCTGTCATGCTACGACGAACTATTGTTTCAAAATCCGGATTCAGCCTGCGGGGCCCGATTCTGCGGAACAGGTCCACCGCCTTCTCAGCGGCGCCTCGCAGGGCCATTACTTTGAACGAGTGGTGATAGAACCGGTACATTCCGTCCTCGTAACCCCACGGGGACTCGACGTAGTCGGAAGCCCACTCCTTCAACTCGGGGATGTGTCGCTTGATCGCCTTCAAGAGATCCTTCTGCTTCTTCGCGCGACGGTCCCCATACCGACGGAATGCTTCGGACATCTCCACGGATGGGGCCTTCTTCCCCCGCCTTCCCTCGCGGGTCCGTCGCCGCGCCCCGGTCACTCCTGTTCGCCCTCCGTGAACGTGAAACAGGATGGCGGGAAGCGATATTTCAGAGATTCCTCTTCGCCGCACGAGGGAATGCGGCCCCAGGGCCGAATGCGGGCTCAGACGGCGACCGCACGAACCATCGGGAGGACCCGGACCTCACGGAGTCGGCCGGACCGAGGGTCGAGGCGAAGCGCGAAGTACTGGAGGTCGCCCACGGACTGGGAACAGGCGAAGCTCCTTCTGGGTGCCCACCACGACACGGTCGACCGCCCTGCCCTCGAGGACAAGGAGCGGAAGAACGACGTCGACGGAAGGCTGGCGACCTGCTGGACGCGGTGTCCGCCGCCCGGCGCCCACGCGCGGCTCATGCGCGGTGCTCTCGAGTGTCGCGCGTACACCCAGGCGGAAGCTTGATGGACTCGGAATTCCTCGCCAGCCTGATGGCGCAGAGTGGGCGGGGTCCCCCAAAGGGACGCGAGGCGGCCAAGCGGGGTCGTCGCGTGCGCGGCCACGAATCCCGGACGGTCATCGACCTGAAGTCCCTGAAACGCGATGCCTTCCATATCGTCGACCTCGGCGGGATCCCACACGCAATCCGCTGGACCTCCGACGACTTCATCGAACTGTACGAGGTCGTCGAAGGGTGACGCGAGACATCCGGTCCGGCGTGCTCCCCGTCCGGCGCGCACTGCTGCCGCGGTTACGACTGTGGCGCCGCGACCTCCGGATGTGCGTCCCACGGGTCGTGCGGAAGCGCAACACGCGCCGTCGATTCCGGGTTCACCTGCTCCGAGACTTTCGGCTTGAGATTCGCCGGCTTGGCCGCTAACACACCGGGGCGCCCGTCGGAACGGCCGAACGCTTATATTCCCCCCTCGCATCCGTTCGACTTCGGGCGGCGGTTCCATGGTCGAGTTCAAGGCGGTCATCAACGACCCGAAGGCGGGGAAGTCGTACCAGCGCGCGGTCTCCGGACACCTCGCGAACTCCCTGCTCGGGAAGAAGATCGGCGACGAGATCGACGGGCTGTTCGTGCAGCTCCCGGGCTACAAGCTCGTGATCACGGGCGGCAGCGACAAGGACGGGTTCCCGATGCGCGCGGACCTCACGGGCCCGCGGCGCCGCGGGGTGCTCGTGAGCGGCGGCGTCGGGTTCCACCCCGCGCGGAAGGGGATCCGGAAGCGGAAGTCCCTCCGCGGGAACGCGATTTCGCCGGACATCCTGCAGGTCAACATGAAGATCACGCAGCGCGGCCCGAAGACGATCGAGGACGCGTGGAAGGAGAAATCCGACAAGAAATGAAGGTCCCCGAACAACCCTCCGTGAACGTCGGCATCGTCGGCCACGTCGACCACGGGAAGACGGCGCTCGTGTACCGCCTCACCGGCGAGAAGACGGACCGCCACTCGGAGGAGATCCGGCGCGGGATCTCGATTCGCCTGGGGTACGCGGACGCCGCGTTCTACAAGTGCCCGGAGTGCGAGCCGCCAAAGAACTACGGGACGAGCGAGACGTGCAAGCACTGCGGGGACAAGGCCGAATTCCTCCGCGCGGTCAGCTTCGTGGACTCCCCGGGCCACGAG
>JACQPO010000186.1 GCA_016207545.1 Methanobacteriota archaeon
ACTCCTGGCTCCGGTTCGGCGTGCCCGCGGTCGTCTCTGCGCTCGTGCCCCGCCGCGTCCGCCAGCGTTGGCGGGAGCAGCCGTTCGCCGCATTCGTGCGGACGTACGACGCGATGGCGCCGCCGGAAGCGTACGCGAGCGCCCTCCAGGAGTCCGGATTCTCGGAGACGGGCGTGGAGTACCTCTCCATGCGGTCCGTGTTCTACCTCCGGGGGGTGCGGGCACGTACGACGTAGTCGTCGTCGGCGCAGGTCCCGCGGGCAGCACCGCGGCCCGGTACGCGGCGCGGCGCGGGCTCCGGGTCCTCCTCCTCGACCGCCGCAAGGTCCTCGGCGTCCCCGTCCAGTGCGGGGAGTACGTGGCGACGAACGAGGAGGTGCGCGCAATTTTCCCGACCTCGGACGACCTCGAGGACCTCATGGAAGTGCCGTACCGCATCCGGATGTGGGACACGGACGTGCTCCGGCTGTGGAGTCCCTCCGGACGTTACTGGGACGTCCCGTTCAAAGGCTTCACGGTTGCCCGCGACGAGATGGACCAGCGGCTTGCGGACCAGGCGGTGGCCGAGGGCGCGGAGCTACGCACGAAAACGACGTGCCTCACCGTCCGCGGGAACGAGGTTGTCACGGACCGCGGCACCTTCGCCGGCAAGGTGATCGTCGGGGCGGACGGGCCAAGCTCGCGGGTCGCGAAGAGCGTCGGGCTGCCGAACCCCGTGACGGGCCCCGCGATGAGCGCGATCGTCGAGGGGGACTTTACGACCATTACGGACCTGTACTTCGGGAACCTGGCGCCGGGCGGGTACGCGTGGCTCATCCCGAAGGACGGATGCGCAAACGTCGGGCTCGGGGCGTGGCAGCATTTCGACGGGAACCTGAATCGCCTGTTCGAGGCGTTCCTCCGCCGCCAGGGATTGCCCCTGAAGAGGGGGACGGGGGGCCACGTGCCCGTGCTCGGCCCCGTCGACCGGACCGTGAAACCGCCCGTGCTCCTCGTCGGCGACGCGGCGGGACACGTGATGGCGACGAACGGAGGCGGGATCAACGTCGCGATGATCACGGGGCGGATTGCGGGGACAACCGCCGCAGACCACGTCCTCGACGGCGTGCCGCTCGACGCGTACGAAGCCCGCTGGCGGGCTGCCGTCGGAGGCCCGCTCGCGCAGGGCGCGCGGATCAAGAAGCTCGCGGACCGGTTCTTCGGGAGCGACCGGAGCCTCGACCTCGCGATGCGAATCTTGGGCGCTCGCCGGATGGCCCGCGCGGTCCGCTGCCAACCCCTGTTCTTCCCGCGACGGGCCGCGGCGAAAGCCTTTTAGCAAGCGCCCCATCGGGGCACCCCTATGGACATCCACTTCCTCGGCGGGGCGAGCCAGGTCGGCCGGCTCGGGATGCTCCTCCGCCAGGGTCCCGCGGCGCTCCTGTTCGACTACGGGATGTTGCCCGGGAAACCGCCGCAGTACCCGATCGAAGCCCCGCCCATCGACGCCGCGTTCATCTCCCACGCCCACCTCGACCACTCCGGGATGATCCCGTGGCTCACGTCCCGCCACGCGACGGACATCTACGCGACGCCGCCGACGCTCGACGTTGCGGACCTCCTCCTCGCGGACAGCCTGAAGGTCGCGGACGCGGAGGGGTTCGAGCCGCCGTTCTCCGGGCGAGACGTGGAGGAGTGTCCCCGGTACTACCAGACGATCGAGTTCGGCGAGACCGTCGAGGTCAACGGACTCGAGGTCACCCTCCACAGCGCGGGCCACATCCCGGGGGCGTCGATGTTCGAGATCAACGGACCGGAGACGGTCGTGTTCACGGGCGACCTCCAGACCGTGAGCACGGAACTCGTGCTCGGCGCGAAGCCCGTGAAGTGCGATACCCTCGTCATCGAGTCCACGTACGCCGGCCGGCAGCACCCGGACCGGCTGAAGACGGAGTACGAGTTCCTGAACTTCATCGAGTCCATCGCGCGGATCGGCGGCTTGGCCGTCGTGCCCGCGTTTGCGGTTGGACGGACGCAGGAGGTGCTGATGACCCTCGCCCGCAAGCGGTTCGACACGTTCCTCGACGGGATGGGGAAGGAGGTCAACTCGATCTACGTGGAGCATCACGGGTACGTGCGGTCCACGAAGAAGCTCCGCCAGGCGATGAACCGCACGCGCATCATCCATTCGCCCCGCGGGAGAGAGAAGGCCCTCGGCGCGGAGGTCATCGTCACGACGAGCGGGATGCTCGACGGCGGCCCCGTCCTTCGGTACTTGGACGCGATCAAGGACGATCCGAACAGCGCGCTCCTGTTCACGGGCTACCAGGTCCCGGGGACGAACGGCCGGCGGTTGATGGACGAGGGCATGATCGAGTTGAACGGATCCCTCGTGAAGCCCAGGTTCCAGTCCCGATACTTCGACTTCTCCGCCCACGCAGGCCACGACGAGCTCGTCGAGTTCATCGAGGCGTGCGATCCGAAGCGCGTCGTCCTCATGCACGGGGACAACCGCCAGGCGCTCGCGGACGCGCTCGAGGGACCGGAGTGTCTCCTGCCCGTCGAGGGGCAGTGGTATTCCCTGTAGTCAGCCGCCAAGGCGGGGGAGCATCGGGCGCAACGCCTTCCCCGCGTACTTGAGGAGTCGGGGTTCCTCCCGCAGGAGGCGCCATCCGAGCTTCGAGGGAAAGTCGATGTCCCCGTACCGCTCGATGATCTCGAT
>JACQPO010000167.1 GCA_016207545.1 Methanobacteriota archaeon
AGGGCTCTCCTGCGATTCGGGATTCATTCCCTTCTTAGAGAACGAACTGCGCATTATGTGTACCGGGGGGAACGACGTGCCGGACGGCCCGCCTATCGGGTCCTGATCTTTGGGAGAGACATCCTCACGTTCGCTGCGCAGATCCGCTTCTGGGGACGGAAGTCTGCGAGGCTCCGCTCCATCGTCGCGAAGGTCGGAAATCGTCGCAGCAATCCAAACCTGGACACCCTTCCTCGCGAGATTTGGAAGGAAGTGGAAGTGGAGTGCAGACGCGTTGGGCTCTCGTGGGCACAACTGTCCAAGGCGTGCGGATACGCTCAAGTGCCCAGCACCTACGGTGGACACACCTACGTGAAGCAGGGGTACCTTGACCGACGGGTCTGCCCGTCGAGGGACAACCTTCGGAGAATCGCCGCGTTGCTTGGCTCACCACGGTTGAGCGCCATCGCGGAATCGAACATCTATTGGGACAGGGTGGTGGCCGTCGAGGATGTCGGCATGGACGAGGTGTTCGATATCGAGGTCGACGGGAGCCATAACTTCATCGCGGAGGGAGTTCTCGTCCACAACTCCACAGTTGCTGTGAACCTGGCGGTGACGTTCGCGAAGGAGGCGCGCGTGGGCATCGTGGACGCAGACGTTACAGGTCCGGACGTGCCAAAAATCCTCGGCGTGGAGCGCGCGAGTGTCGTTCCGACGGAAACAGGGTTGGAGCCTGCAATCGGCGTCCTCGACGTGAAGTGCGTGAGCATGCAACTCGTCCTCGGCGACCGCGACACGCCCGTGATTTGGCGGGGGCCGCTGAAAATCAAGGCGCTCAAGCAGATGCTCATGGACGTGAACTGGGGGGGGCTCGACTACCTCGTCATCGACCTTCCTCCGGGGACGAGCGACGAGCCGCTGAGCATCGCGCAGGAAATCCCGGACGCGGACGGGGCGATCGTCGTCACTACGCCCCAGGACGTCGCCCTGCTCGACGTCCGGAAGAGCATCGCGTTCGGCCGCGCGGTGAACCTCCCGATCTTGGGAATCGTCGAGAACATGAGCGGGATGGTGTGCCCGCACTGCGGGAAGACGGTCGACGTGTTCAAGAGGGGCGGTGGGGAGGCGGCCGCAAAGGAGCTCGGCCTGCCGTTCCTCGGTCGCATCCCGCTTGATCCGCGAATCGTCGTCGGCGGCGACGCGGGGAAACCGTTCGTGCTGGAGCACCCGGACAGCCCCGCAGCGAAGGCGTTCCTCCAGTGCGTGGAGGAGATCAAGAAACTCCTGAAAATGCCGCGAGCCCCGACGGCTCAGAGCCAACGCTGAACGGACTTTTCAAGGTACGGGCGCGGGACGGCCCCGACGATCGCGTCCACGAGCTTTCCTTCCCGAAAAATCGCGAGGGTGGGGATCGAGGTGACGCCGAATTCCCCGGCCGTCTGCGGACACTCGTCCACGTTCACCTTCCCGACCGTGAGGCGGCCCGCTAAGTCCTTCGCCAGGGCCTCGACGATCGGTGCGACCGCGTGGCACGGGCCGCACCATGGTGCCCAGAAGTCCACGAGCGCGACGCGGGCCTTCCCGATCACGTCCCAGAACGTTGCGTCCGTGAGGGCGACGGGGCCTGCGGGCGGCGGAGGTATCTGCACGGCCTTGACGAGTTGATCCTGCAGGTGCGCGAGTTTCCGCGCGCGAATTGCCTCGAGCTCGTCGTCCATCGCACGTCCTCACGAAACCCTCCAATTTAGATGTTGGGTCGCAGTTCCCGGACCGCGTACGTACGCCCCCCGATTTTCATGCGAGGAAATGCCACGTGGGGCGCGGCCGGCGCCGTTCCGCGACGAAAGACGGCATACGGAATGTCGTATGATTAACTCTTAACAAACGGTTATATAAGCCCCCGATATAGTGCCGCTCGCCCATGACGAGCGACCTCGATTTTGGGGTTGGGAAGGAGCTATCGCTCGTTGAAGAGCGTATCCGCCAGGCGATCCGGAGCCAGGAGGCCCTCCTGACGGACATCGCCGCGTACGTCATCCAAGCGGGTGGCAAACGGGTCCGGCCGCTCGTCGCCCTTCTTGCGAACCGGGCCGTCGGGGGACGGAACCTCGAGCGGACCGTCCAGATCGCCGCCGCGCTCGAACTCATCCACAGTGCAACCCTGCTCCACGACGACATCAACGACGGCGGGGAGGTCCGCCGGGGGCGCGAGGCGGCCTACAAGAAGTTCGGGCTCCAGAACGCGCTTGTGACGGGCGACTTCCTGTTCGTGAAGGCGTTCGCAATCGGCGGGAAGTTCGAGCCGGAGATCGTCGACCTCACCGCCTCGGTCTGCACGGCCCTCGCGGAGGCGGAGATTTCCCAGAAGCGGAATGCAGGGAATCTCGAACTCACGCGGGAGCAGTACCTTGAGGTGATCCGGCGGAAGACCGCGATGCCCATGAGCGCGGGCGCCCGGATCGGCGCGATTCTTGGCGGCGGGACGGAGCGGGAAGTCGAGGCCCTCAGCGCGTACGGCCTGAACCTCGGGCTCGCGTTCCAGATCGTGGACGACATCCTCGACGTGATCGGGGACCCCGGCTCGCTCGGAAAGCCTGTCGGCACGGACCTCAAGGAGGGGAACATGACCCTCCTCGTGCTCCATGCCTTGAACGACGGGAGCGACAGCCGGCTGCGGCTCCAGGCGATCCTCCGAGAGCCACGCAAGACCCCGGATCTCATCGACCGGGGGCTCGCGCTCGTCCGGGACTCCGGCGCCGTGGAGCGGGCCCGCGTGGACGCGGACCATTACGGGTTCCTCGCCCGGGAAGCGCTCGACGACCTCCGCCCGGGACCGTACCGGGACGCCCTCGCCCGCCTCGTCGACTTCGTCGTCCGGCGGAACGCCTGATCCCATGAGGGCCGACGGCATGGATGCCGCGGAGTGGCGCGGCGTGTTGGATGCCATCGAAAGTTTCCTCCCGTACTACGAACGGGTGAACCTCGCGAACACGTTCGGGCAGCTGCCCCTGTGGCGCGCCCGCGTCGCGGGCACGGCGGGGTCCGACGAGGCCGTCCTCGAGATCGGGACGGGGCCCGGCGGGTTCGCGCGCCACCTTCGGGCGCGGCGCGTGTACTGCCTCGACCCATCCGCGCCCATGCTCGCCCTGGCCCGACGGCGGCTTATGGACGGGCGATACCGACTCCTCGCGGGACTCGGGGAACAAATCCCGTTGAGAACCGCGTCCTTGGACCGCGTGTACTGCGCGTTTTCGTTCCTGGACTTCTTCGACAAGCCCGCCGCGATTCGGGAGATCGCGCGCGTGCTCCGCCCCGGCGGCACGGTCCACGTCCTCGAGGCCGTCCGGCCCCCTCCCGGAATGCGACGGGCGGTCATGGACTCTTGGCTCCGGTTCGGCGTGCCCGCGGTCGTCTCTGCGCTCGTGCCCCGCCGCGTCCGCCAGCGTTGGCGGGAGCAGCCGTTCGCCGCATTCGTGCGGACGTACGACGCGATGGCGCCGCC
>JACQPO010000168.1 GCA_016207545.1 Methanobacteriota archaeon
CCTGAACACCGAGGGGGTCGAGCGGACCCTCGAGGCCGTCGTGGCGTCTCCCGGATCCCCGAGCGTCATCGTCATCCACCCGTGGGAACTCGTGGACCCCCCGCCCGGACCCGTCCCCGCGTGGATGCGGACCGGGTGTTCCTCGGACCCCACGAAGCTCGACGCGTTCCTGGGACGCCTTCGTCAGGAGGACGTGGTGTCGACGTTCGAGGCGGAGCTCGACCGGTTGCGGCTGCCGGTGGAGTGGCGGGAAGGCGACGCAGAGAGCGGCCGGGGGATCTCCGTGTTCCTCGTCACGAACGTGTACAAGCCGGTCATCGGCGGGATTACGAGCTACGTTGCGAACCTCGAACGGTGCCTCCGGGACCGGTTCCGCGTCCAGGTCCTCGCGTATCCACGCTTCCTCGTCGAACTGGAGGCCCGCTATCCCCGCCACCCGCTTCGCCGCGTCGTCCACATCGCGTTCGGCCTGCTCGTGTTCGCCGCCATCCTGCGGGAGCGGCTCCGGGGCCGCCGTGTCGTCGTTCACTCCCACAGCGCGAGCTTCTGCTTGGCGGTGGGATACCTGGGACGCCTCCTCGGCGCCCGCGCGGTCCACACGTTCCACTCGCCCCTCGCGTACCGCTCGCTGACGTTGGAGGGCCTCTCGCGACGCCTCGACGCCCTCGTCTTCGTCTCGGCGGCCGTCCGGGCAAACTACGCGGACGTCACGGGGACGTGGAACGACTTCGAGGCGTCGCTCCCCGGCGCACTCGACCTTGCGCCTCCCCCGACCGACGACGCCCGTGCTTTGCTGCGCGCAGAGGTTGCGCGGCGGTGGGGGGTTCCACGGGACGCGTTTCTGGCCGTGTTCGCAGGGCGCGTCGTCCCGGACAAAGGCGTCCACGTCCTCGCGGAGGCCGCCTCCTTGCTCGGCCCGAGCGACGGGTATGTGCTCGTGGCGGGTCCGCGCGGGCGCACGGAGGCCGATCGTGCGTACGCAGACCGATTGCCCACGCTCGCTGGAGAGGCCGGGGCTTCCGGTCGGTTCCGTTGCCTCGGTGCCCTCTCGCAGGAGCAGCTCGAGGACCTGTTCCGCGCGTGCGATGTCGTCGTCGTGCCCTCCGTGTGGGCGGAGCCCGCGCCGATGGTCGCGATCGAAGCGATGGCCCACGGGCATCCCGTCGTCGCATCAAGCGTCGGTGGTCTCCCCTTCCTCGTGCCCGACGGACAGGCGGGCCTATTGGTCCCTCCGCAAGATCCGCGTGCGCTCGCGGAGGCCCTTCGGCGGCTTGCCCACGATGCGTCCCTCCGCGAGCGGCTCGGGAGCCAGGCGCGGAAGCAGGCGGAGCGCCGCCACGCCCTCACGCGCTTTGCGGTTGAGCATGCGCGCCTGTACTCATCCCTGTGACTCACCGGTACAGCGTGGACGGGGCTTCCGTCGGTCCCGTGACGGGTTTCGCCTGTTCCTTGAGGGCTTGCAGGTGACCCTCGAGCTCCTTCGCCTGTTCCAGCAACGGCGCGAGGTCGATCTCCACCTCGGGCAACAGCTTGTCCGCCGCCTGGACGAGGTGCGCGGCCGCGGCCGCGTCCGGCATGTAGGGCCGGGCCTCGGTGAGGAGGGCGATGACCTCGTACCCCGCCCAGCGCCCCTCGTTGAGCAGGACGCCCGCGACCCCGGCGACCATGCCCGTCTCTAGGTATGGGAGGCCCGCGGCCTCGATTTCTCGGTTCGCGGCCTCCGTGCTGCCGACCGCCCAGACGTTGATGTCCCCCGCCGCCTGCTCTCCGGAGAGAGGAAGCCCCTCGAGGCACACGACGCGCCGCACGCGACGCTCCCGCGCCCAATCGAGCAGCTTCCGGCCGAGAGGCCGATGGACCTTCGTCGGCAGCGGGACTTCGCTGATGAAGATGCCCAGACTGCTCCCCCGGACCGCGTAGACCCGCGCGGGGAACTTCGGCTTGTGCGCGTACACCATGGACAGCGGGGGGAACTCGTCGGAGTCGAACGCCGCGACTTGGTCCGTCGCCAAGGCCACGATCATGTACGTCGCCGCGATCGTGCTCGCGAGGCCGACGCTCGGGACCGCCGTAATCAGCGTACCGCCGTCCAGTTCCATCTCTTTGAACGTGCGGACTTGGATGTCGACCATCGCTCGCCCAACGCTCGGGCCCGCCCTAAACTTTTGGAGTCGGGAGCTCGGAGGCCTCAACACCTACGCAGCATATATATTCGGAAATGGGTATGTGGACGTCAATATCGTACGGGGCGGGTACCGAATGGAAAGTAGAAAGGTCCAGAAGGTGGGGACGTCGACCCTGACGATCTCCCTGCCGAAGCCATGGGTCGAGAAATACGGGCTCAAGCAAGGCGACCAAGTCTTCATGGAGGAAGAGGGGACCTACCTCAAGGTCACGCCCGCCGCGATGGCGGTCCGCGCGAAAGGGTCCCAGGAGTGGATCATCGACGCGGAGCTGTGCGACGAACCTGGGATCTTGCACCGCGTGATTGTCGGCAACTACGTGCTCGGCCGCGAGCGCCTCGTGATACGCGCCGCCGGTCGGCTGAAGTCCGACCACTTGCGGGAAGCCCGGGAGGCCGCGCGGCGCCTCATGGGCATGGGAATCATCGAGGAGACCGCCTCCAGAATCACCCTCCAATGCTCAATCGACCCCGGCAAGTATCCCGTGGACC
>JACQPO010000170.1 GCA_016207545.1 Methanobacteriota archaeon
AGGATGTCGACCGCGCCGACGAAGGCGACGAGCAGCGCGACCGCCACGATGAGGTACTTCAGGAACACCTCCGCGACGCCCCACAGCCGGGGCGGCGCGAGACGGCGCGGCTTCGCGCGCAGCTCCCCGCGCAGGTACGCGCCGAACCGCCGGACCGCGCGGATGACGATCGCCGCCACGAACAGGGTGAAGGTGACGAACAGGACCGCGGGGAAGCGCTGGATGAACTCCGTAAGAAGGACGCGGACCTCCGCGACGCGGAACTGGGCGATGAACAGCAGCACGATCACCAGGATGCCGATCCACACCCACTCGAGGACGCGGTGGATGAAGTCCAAGGTGTCGCGGTCGAGGTACGCGGACTCCTGCATCTTCAGGTACTCGAAGTAGCGCGACAGGTACGCGAGCAGGTACACCATGACCGCCACGAACAGGACGATCGAGGCGATGACCCACAGCGTCTCCGCCACGAACTGGGAGATGTCCCGGACGAGGTCGAGCGCGACGAGGTCCAGCACGGGCGGCGCATGGCGGGCCGTCGCACATAAAGGTATCCGGCTACGCCTCGAGCGTCCCGCGGAGGAGCCACAAGTTCCCGCCCATCCCGATCGGGGCGCCGAATGCGCCGAGGACGGGCGCAGGAACTTGCGCGTACGCGCCGAACCGGACCTGCGGCCGGCCCCAGTCGTGGCCGAACAGCGCGCCGAGGAACGGCAGGTTCGCCTCCGCGCGGATTGCGAGGCGCAGCTCGAGTCCGAGGTTGTTCAGGAATTGGCCAAGGTAGCGCGGCAGGCCGATGACCGCGTACCCTTCGGCCCGGAGGAACACGTGCTCGGGTACGGAGGACGGGAACGACGCGTACCTCGCGGGCGTGAGCGGATCGAGCATGCGGTCGAAGAACGTGAGGACGTTGCGGACGATCCACGCGAGGAGGTCCACCAACGCCCGACCGTCCGCGACGAACGAGAGACGGATGCCCGCGCCCTCCGGACCGCCTGCCCCGTTGACGCGAACGTCGACGAACAGCGCGAACTCGATCAGGTCGGCCGCGGACGTCTCGAGAAGCTCCAAGGCCCGCGCAGCCATGCCGCGCGCGAAGGCGGCGGTGAGCCGGCCGGCTTCCCCCCACGTCGGCTCGCTCGGAAACGCGACGAGGGCCTCCTCGAAGGCCCGCCGGATCAGGTCGAGGATGAGCGGGGTGAGGTCCCGCCGCAAGGCGACAAACGCGCCGATCTCCACGTCGACGGTTCCGACGGGCGGGACGGGGATCGGACCGAACGCCCACGACCACCCCGCGCGGTAAAACGGCGCCGCGACGGGGCCCGCGAATTCCGCCCGCCAGGCGTCCGCCCAAGAGGCGCGGCCCGCGAGCATCGTCGTCTGCAGGATCGCGAGCGAGTCGAACCGCGCGTCGAGCCGGAAGTCCCCAATCGCGAGCTCCCACGTCGCGATCACGTCGAACCGTTCCCGCACGTCCAATTCCGCCTCATGGAAGTCGACGAGGACTAGGCGCAGGACGGCGGCGCCCACCGTTACGTTCGCCTCAATCTCGCGGCCCTCGGGCCCGTTCAGGAGGACCTTCCAATCCATCCCGTGCACGTGGAATGTCACCGCGGTCTCCGCAGGAACGGAATCCGCGAACGTATCGAGGATCCCCAACGTCCCTTGGAGCGCCCCCACGGCAAAGGTGCGCAGGAGGTCCACGAATTCCGTGAACGCTTTCGAGAGAATTTCCACGAGTCGCTGTGCAAGGGACCGAAGATCGTCGAAGAGGTCCGCGAACACGCGCGCGAGGTGCGCGAGGGTCGCGAGCGCCAGCCGGACGAGGGGGACGAGGGCATCCCACGCGACGTCGAGGAACGAGAGGAGGGTTTCCCAGGCGTCCCCGACGAGCGTGTCGGACGCGCGATACGCGACGCCCGTCAGGTTCCATCCGCTGTACGCCTGGACGTTGAAGGAGAACTCGAGGGGCCACGCGTGCTCCACCGCCAGAGGCCTCAGCCCGTCGGGTCCGAAGAGGACGCGGTCGACGGTCTCCACGCGCAGCTGGATGAGTCCCGACATGCGGACGGTCCACTGCGTCGTGAACGGGCGTGTGGATCG
>JACQPO010000018.1 GCA_016207545.1 Methanobacteriota archaeon
CACGGAGTCCGCGTTCGACGCGTCGCTCGCGCACGCGCCGCACCGCCGGAGACGCGCCGGGGAACTGACGCCCGAGGAATTCGGGGAACTCGCGGACGCGCTGGCCGCAAAGGGTTAAGAACCCCAAGGCGGCTACGCGCGGTACTTCGGGACGGGAATGGTTCGGAAGAAGGTGCCGACGGAGCTGGAGAAGGCGGAGATCAAGCTCCGCACGTTGGTCGAACGGCGCGACCGGCTCAACGCGCAGGCGAACCAAATCCGCGGGGAGCGGGACCAGCTCCACGAGCAGAAGCGCACGTTGGCGGCGGAGTTGCGCAAGCTGAAGGACGCGCGGGACGCAATCGTGCGGGACATGCGGGCGCACAAGGCGAAGCGCAACGAGCTTCAGGTGAAAGCGAAGCATCTCATCGAGCTGCGCCGCCAGGTCCGCGGGAAGGTGAAGACGCAGGTCGGCGGGGACTTGGCCTCGCTCCGGCGGGAGATCGCGCGGATCGAGATGGACCAGCAGACGCGGACGATGAAGCTCGACGAGGAGAACGAGCTGCTCGAGCAACTCAAGGTGAAGATCCGCGAGATGCGGGAACTGGAGAAGGTCAGGGGCGCGGAGGAGGCCGTCACGCGGAACGTGAAGGAGCTCGACGCGAAGATCGACGAGCTGTTCCAGACCGCGGACGCGGAGCACGCGCAGGTCCTCGCCCTCTCCGCGCAGGCGAACGAGATGCACGACAAGGTCACGGACCTCGTCAAGAACATGGCGGTGCTCATCGCGGAGGCGAACAAGAAGCACGAGGAGTACCTCGAGCTTCGCGGGAGGGCGGACGAGCAGCACCAGAAGGTCGTGGAGATGCGGGATAAGGTCCTCGCGACCCGCGATGAGGCGCGCGCGGAAATCCGGGAAGCCCGCCAAATCCTGAAGCAGCAACGGCAGCAGGTGCGCCGCGAGCTGTACGACGAGAAGAAGCTCGACGAGTACGCGAACAAGGCCGTCGAGGCCCTCCTCAAGAAGGGGAAGGTGGAGATCCGCGGATGATGGGCATCGTCTTGGCGGGGGGCGAAGGCACGCGCCTGCGGCCCCTCACGCAGACGCGTCCGAAGCCGCTCCTCCCCGTGGCGGGCCGCCCGTGCGTGGACTACGTGCTGCGCTCCCTGATCGACTCCGGCGTCCGCGAGATCATCATCACGACCGCGTTCATGTCCGACGCGCTGATCAAGAGCATCGGGGACGGCCTCGGATACGACGCGTCGATCCTGTACACGTTCGAGAGCACGCCCGCGGGCACCGCGGGGAGCGTGAAGCGGATCGCGAACTTCGTCGACGGCACGTTCGTCGTCGCGATGGGCGACGTGCTCGTGGACCTCGACGTCCGTCCGCTCATCGAGTTCCACCGCAAGAAGAAGGCCGCCGCCACGATCGCCCTCACGAAGGTCGACGATCCGACGGAGTACGGCATCGTGGGACTTGGGAAGGACGGCCGGATCGCGAAGTTCAAGGAGAAGCCGAAGCGGGAGGAGGCGTTCTCCGACCTCGTGAACGCGGGCATCTACGTGCTCGAGCCCGAGGTGCTCGACCTCATCCCGGAGGACACGAAGTTCGACTTCTCGCGGGACGTGTTCCCGAAGCTCCTCGCGAAGGGCCTCCCGCTGTACGGGATGGAAATCGAGGGCGTGTGGGTCGACATCGGCCGCCCGGAGGACCTGATCCGCGCGAGCCTCGAGGTCGTCGGACGGGAGGGGCGAGAGCAACATCTCTTGGGCGCGGAGCCCTTCGGCCCCGCGATCGTCGGGAAGGGCCTCACGATCGAGGGCGGCGTCCGCCTCGTCGGCCCGTGCTACCTGGGCTCCGACGTGCGCATCGAGAAGGGGGCGACCGTAGAGGCCGCATGCTTGCACGACGGTGTGCTCGTGGGCGCGGGCGCAGTCGTGAGGCACTCGGTCGTGCTCGAGGACGCGCGCATCGGCCGGGGAAGCGAAGTCGTGGATTCCGTCCTCTCTCGAGGATGCACGATTGAGGAAGAGGCGCATCTCCTCGGGAGCGTCGTCGGGGACGGGATGACCGTGAAGGCCCGCTCCCGTCTCGAAGGCGCGAGCATCGCGCCTCCCTAGGGATGGATTATAACTAGCAAGGCAATACCCGAGGCGTTTGTGGCCCCGAGGGCCCCCTGGGGTACTCGAATACGGCCCTGCGA
>JACQPO010000188.1 GCA_016207545.1 Methanobacteriota archaeon
ACTTCCGCAGGCTCACGCGCGAACCCGTCGTCCCGGACGGCCGGCGAATCCTCGACCCCGCCAAAGTGAACGGCGTCCGACTCCACGGCATCGGACAGGCGAGATTTCTCCGGGCGCCGGATTTGAAGGGCAAGCCCTTACAGGGACGTTTTGGGGCTTGCACTTGTCGCGAGCAGCGAACGCGCTTTCGGGCAGGATGCCCTCCTTCGATCATCCCAAGCCAGTAGGAATACGGGCGATGCGGAGGGCTGGAAGACAGCCGTGAGACCGCGGGGTACGTGTATACGTAATATTTACGTATAAAGTCTCAAATACTCCGTGCACTGTATGACTCCCGCTGATGACCCGAAGAACCGGATCTTCACGGACATGGTCGAGCTTCGCGGGGCGGTGGAAGCCCTCCTCGAGCAACGACGGTTCCGAGTCACGGAGCACGCGAGGACCGCTCACCCCGAGTTCAGCGACGTGGACCGGCTTGCCATCGTTCGATGGGGCGGCCAGGACACGCCGGATCGGGATCGAGACCCCTCGGAGGGCATCTATCTCTGCTGGGCCCAACATCCCCGGCATGGCCTTTGCAGGGCCGTCTATGCGATCGAGACGACGTCGCGCGGGGACATCTTGGTCATCATCTCGGTAATGCCGGAGGAATGACATGAAAAAGAACGAACTCGCCAAGGGGGCGCCGATGCTCACGGACGAGCGGCTGGAGCAGGCGCGGAAGATGATCCTCGCCACGTCGAAGGCGCCGCTGCTGCCCACGGGGACGACGACGACCTGTCCCGTGTGCAAGGGCCCGATGGTGACCACGAACGACCTCCAGCGGGTCCTCGCGGTCCCTCACGGGGTCGTCGTCCTGACCCGGCTCCCCGGTGCCGTGTGCACGCGGTGCGGGGCGAAGGCCTACGACGCGGCCGCCGTCGCCCTCACCCTGGAACACTCGGGCTCAGAGATCATCGCCGACTACGAGACGAAGGTCACGCGGGCGAGCGGCGGAACGCTCGGCACGTACTTCAAGGCGGACCTCTCGCGCGTGTTGCGCCTCACGGGAAAGGAAAGGCTGCGGTGGAAGGTCCTCGACAAGGATCAGGCGCTCGTCGAAGTCGAGCGATAGCGAGCCGCCCACGGGACGAGCTGCCGAACAACGAAAAGTTGCGGTCCGCCGTGTCCGTCACGCGCCCGCCTCGGCTTCGGCCTCTTTCTCCCCGCTCGCCCTCAACGCGGGGGGAAGCTTGCGCCGGCCGGGAAGGGTGTCCGGCACGGGCCGGAGGAGTACACCGTGCGGGGTCAGAATCTGCACGACTCGATCGCGGAGGATTTTCCTGTACTCTCGACGGATCGTGAGACGGCCCCGTCGATCCAAACGGGTGGCGGTGGCCATGACGGGAACATGGCGTGGGCAATCCTTAAGTTTTGCCCGCAGCCCTGCGCACGATGAGGAGGTCGAGCGTTGCGCGCGCGCACGTACCTGGACGCGGTCTCACAGCTTCCGCTTCAGGGCGAAGAAGGAGTCCGTCGCCGCCTTCGCCTGCCGCTTCTCCTTCGCGAAGAGCTCTTGGACGTTCTCGGAGAACCCAACGTCTGCGCCTCGGAATACGCGATTCGTGCATCCCCTCCTGTTCGTTTCTCGTCCGCCACGGGAGGGCAGGACCGATGTCGGACTTTGGGGAGACCCAAAGTTTGGTACGCCGTCTTACGGGTACATGAACGTGCCGTCAGCTCCGCAGGAATCGTCCCTTGGCCGGCGCGATCCCCGAAGTCTCTCTCCCCTGGGCGGTCCTTCTACTGAGCCCCGATGCCGTCCCGGCTCGCCTCTCCCTCCCATGGTGACCTAGAGCAGGTCCTGAGATGACGAAGACGTTGGCGGCGATCCCGGCGTACAACGAGGAGGTCGCCATCGGCAGCGTCGTCCTTCGCTGTCGGGAGTGCGTGCACGAGGTTCTCGGGATCACCGACGGCCACCACGCGGGCATCGAGGCGTCAGAGCTCCGCGGCCTCCGCGAAGGCGGTGGGGCCCTCCAGGGGGACGCCCAAGAGGCGGCGGAGAGCGGGCCCCGAGGCCAGGAGGTCCCGGTCGCCGGTGACGAAGGCCTCCAAGGGGAGGTGGAGGACCTCGCGTCCGTAGCGGGCCGCCGCCAGGTGGAGCAGGTCCAAGGTCCTCCGGGGCGTGCGGGTCGCCAGGGCCAGGCCCTCTCGGAGGAGGGCGGGCAGGCGGACGGCGGTCTCCCCGACCCGGAGCTCCAGGTCGCCCGGGACGTGGATCCACCGGAGGGGCAGACCCAGGAGGCGGCGGGTCTGCTCCCCGACGTACCGGTCCAAGGGGAACGCCTCGCGGGTCGCCTCGTCCAGCTCGCCGTGGTACCGGGCGAAGGCCGAGGCTCCCTCCACGACGGTCAGGACGGACGTGGCCGCCGCCAGGCGGCCCTGGGACACGCCCTCCACAATCCGACGGCAGGCGGCGTGGTGGGGATCGTCCGTCTTCCAGCGGGCGATCCAGACGTTCGTGTCCAGGTACAGCATCATCCCCGCTCCCGCCCCTCGGC
>JACQPO010000189.1 GCA_016207545.1 Methanobacteriota archaeon
CCGTCCTCGTTCGCCATCGGCTGGTCGCCCGTTTCGAGGTCGATGATCTTCAGCCGTTTGGCGGCGATGCCCGCGCCGGGGAACGTCGCGTATCCCTCGCTGTCGGGGCCGCGGTGGTGCTGGACCTCGTTCATCCGGCGGAGCAACGCCTCGTCGACGTCGCCCGACGGCGCGTACGCCCCGCAAATCCCGCACATCGCACCGCGCCCATGGGACGGCGCGTATTAAACGGTTAGGCGGTCGCGAGCCCCCCGACGAGCGCGAGGAGCTTCGCCTCCTGCGAGGCCCAGTTGTATTCGCGCTTCGCGGCGCGCAGCGCGTTCTCCCCGAGCGTGCGCTGCAGGACCGCCTCGTCCCGGAGCCGGACGAGGGCTTCCTTGCACGCGTCGACGGAGTACGGAATCGCGAGGCCGCACCCCTCCTGCTCGACGATTTGCCCGCCCAAGGTGCCCTTTGTCGCGAGCACGGGGCGGCCCGCGGCCATCGCCTCGTACAGCTTGTTCGGGGTCCCCATCCGGTTGTTCGGGTTCGACGGGTCGAGGAGCGCGGCGACGACGTGGCACTCCGCGGTCAACGGCATCACGCGCTCCTGCGGCACGGGGCCGAGGAACGCGGTGCGCTCCGAGGCCGCGCACGCCGCGCGCACGGCATCGGACAGTGCCTTCTGCCCGCCGATTCGCAGATACACGCCCTCCGTTTCCCGGACCGCTTGGATGAGCTCAAACACGAACCGTTGGCGGTGGAACGTGCCCACATACAAGGCCGTGAAGTGGGGCGCCGTGGGCGGCGCGTAGCGCGCGGCGATGTCCTCGCGACAGCTCATGACGACCGTCACCGGCTTCCCGAGTGCCCGGTAGCGGGCCTCGAGCGCGCGGTTCACCGTGACGATGTGGTCCACGCTCCGCAGCAAGCGCGATTCCATGCGCTCCGCGGCACGGACGACCCGCGGGGAGTAGTCGTCGCGGATCATCTCCGCGAACACCTCGTGGGCGTCGAACACGAGCGGGCGTCCCGTCCGCTCCTTGAGCCACACCCCCGCCTGCAGGGTGTCGAGGTCGTGCGCGTACCACAGGTCCGCTGGCCAATCGAGGGATTTCCGGAGGGCACGCCGCCACCAGATCGGGTTCCGCAGGAGGGCGCCGGGAATCGCGCGAAGCGCGCCCGCCGTCCGTACGAGGGCGACTTCGACGCCGTCGGTGATCGGACCCTCCCGCGCGGACGGGTCGAACCGGTCCCATCCCACAATCCGCACGCGATGCCCGGCCCGTGCGAGCGCCCGCGCCTCGAGGAGGACCCGCGTGTCGCGGACGACCTCGTTCGACACGAGCATGCCGACGTTCATGCGCGCCCGATCCCGGCCTCCGCGGTCGCGAGCAAGCCTTGCGGAAGGGAGACGCGGGTGCGGAATCCGAGGAGCGCCTCCCCCTTGCGCGGATCCGCATACGACGCCCGGATGTCCCCGGCCCTCGCCTCCCGGTGCTCCGGCTTCCCGTCCGTGCCGACGACGTCGTTCACGGTCGCGAGCAGGCGGTTCACGCTCACGGGCTCCCCGGATCCGACGTTGATGACTTCCCCGGACACGCCCGCCGCGGTCGCCGCCCGGTCGAACGCCTCCGCGGCGTCGCCGACGTAGACGAAGTCGCGGGTCTGCTCTCCGTCCCCGTAGATGACGGGCCGCTCTCCGTGAGTGACCGCGCGGAGGAAGTTCGGGATGACGGCCCCGTACGGTCCGCCGGAGGGCTGGCGGGGACCGTACACGTTGAACAGCCGCAGCGCGACCGCCTCGAGGCCAAGCTCGTGGTAGAGGCGGCACCACATCTCCCCCGCGGCCTTTGTCACCGCGTACGGGGAGAGGAGGTCGAGCGGGGAGTCCTCGCGAAGCGGCGGCGGGGTCGTGCCGTAGACCGCGCACGAGGACGCATAGACGACCCGGCGGACGTTCGCGGCGCGCGCGGCGCGGAGCACCGCCAACGTGCCGTGGGTGTTCGTCTCGTTGAACACGCCCGGTTCCCGGAAGCTCTGCGGGACGGACACGAGCGCCGCCAAATGGAACACGACGTCCGCGTCGCGGAACGCGCGGGCGAGATTGTCGGCGCGTCGGACGTCCCCGTGCACGTACGTGATGCGGTCCTTCACCGCCGCGACATTCGATGCCTCCGCCGCGGGACGGACGTCGAGGACGACGACCTCGTTCCGGGCCGCCAAGCGCTCGACGATGTGGCTCGCGATAAAGCCCGCGCCGCCCGTGACGACCGCCCGGGCGCCTTCCAGCATCGCAGGATGCGGAACCGGTGGCGTCGGATAAAGGTATCAGGCCGGTTATCTTTCGACGGGCATTATATAATCGCCTTCCATACGCAGCGTCGTGCCGGAACGGTTCTCCGTCATCGTCACGGTTCGGAACGAGGAACGGAACCTTCCGCCCATGTTAGAGTCCCTCGTCATCCAGGAGAAGCCGTTCGACGTCGTGATCGTGGATTCCCACAGCGAGGACCGCACGCGGGACATCGCGAGATCGTTCGCGGAGCGATACGACTTCATCCACCTGTACGTCTACGGTGGCACGCGGGCCGCCGGGCGGAACTACGGGGTCGGGAAGAGCGACACGTCCTTCGTCGCGTTCATCGACGGGGACTGCATCGCATCGCCTTTCTGGCTGCGGCACTTGCGTCGGGGGATCGCGAATGCGGACGTCGTGGCGGGGAAGACCGTGCAGATTGGCTACCGGGCGTTCGAGGAGCTCGAGCGCGTCGGCCTGTACTACCAGGGATTCGACATTACGTTCCCGTCCTGCAACCTCGCATACCGGCGCGAGCGGTTCCTCGCGATTGGCGGCTTCGACGAATGGTTCCTCACCGCGGAGGACATCGACCTGAACTTGCGGGCGGTGGAGTCCGGCGCCGCAATCGTGCACGAGCCGGAGGCGATCGTGTACCACCGGACCCGCGGCTCATACTTCGAATTCCTCAAGCAGGCATTTTGGAACGGCGCGGGCCGCAAGCAGCTCACGTTGAAGCACGGAGCCCTGTGGTCGTCCTACCGACCGCGGGCGCTGTTCCAACAGCAGGCGACGTTCTTCTCGAGCCTCCGGCTCGCGGGGGCGCTCCTCGGATACGCCGGGTACAAGCTGTTCGGAACCCCGCGGACCGAGAAACGGTTATGAACGAACCCCGGCATCCGAGGCCGGTGCCCAAGGTCTCCGTCGTGATCCCGACGATGAACGAAGAGGCCTCCATCGGCCGTGTCCTCGACGAGGTGCACGCCGCGTTGGCGGGGTGGGACTACGAGGTCGTGATCGTCGACACGGCGTCCCGCGACCGCACGCGGGAAATCGCGAAGGCACGGGGCGCGCGGGTCGTGGACGAGCCGCGTCGGGGCTACGGCCGTGCGTACAAAACCGGATTCGCCGCTGCGCGCGGGGAGATCGTGGCGACGTTGGACGCGGACCTCACGTACCCCGCGGACCGCATCCCCGAGTTCGCGCGCCTCGTGGCCTCCGGAGAGGCTCACTTCGTGAGCGGCGACCGAATGTCGCAGCTGCCGGAAGGGGCGATGACCGGGATGCACCGGGTGGGCAACGCCATCCTGAACTTCACGTTCCGTGCCCTGTACCGATACCCGATCCACGACAGCCAGTCCGGGATGTGGGTCTTCCGTCGCGCGATCCTCGATGGCCTCGCGGTGCACAGCAGCGGGATGTCCTTCTCGGAAGAATTGAAACACGAAGTCATTCGGCGGCGGTACCGATTTCGCGAGGTGCCGATTCGATATCGCGCGAGGGTCGGGGATAAGAAAATCCGGTCCGTGCGAGACGCGACGAAGAACGAGATCTGGCTGGTCCGCAAGCGCTTCGGGTGGACGCGGCCGGAGCCCTAGTCCCCCTCGAAGATCCGCTCGACCATCCAGTGCGGGTCGAACGGCATCAAGTCGTCGTATTTTTGACCCGTGCCGACGTAGAGGATCGGCTTGCCGACGCTGTGCGCGATGCTCAACGCGGCGCCGCCCTTCGCGTCCGCGTCGATCTTGCACAGGATGGCGGCGCCGAAGCCCACGGCCTCGTGGAACGTCCGCGCCTGCTCCACCGCGTCGTTCCCCGCGAGCGCATCGCCAACGAACACGACGAGATGCGGCTGCGCGACCCGCTTGATCTTCTTCATCTGGTCCATGAGGTTCGCGTTCGTCTGCATGCGACCTGCGGTGTCGATGAGGACGACGTCCCGACGTCGTGCGCGTGCGTGTTCCACCGCGTCGAACGCGACCGCCGCGGGATCGGCGCCCGCCTGGTGCTTGATCAGCTTTACGCCGAGGCGTTCCGCGTGTTTCTCAAGCTGCTCAATCGCGCCCGCGCGAAACGTATCCGCAGCCGCGATGATCACGCTGTACCCGCGCTTCTGAAGCAAATGGGCAAGCTTGGCGATCGCGGTCGTCTTCCCGGTTCCGTTCACCCCGACGAACATGACGATGAACGGTTTCGGCGACTTCGCGACGAGATCCATGAAATCAATCCGCTCCGCCGCCAACACTTTCTCGATCGCAGCGCGCAACGCAAGCTCGACGCCCTGCGCGAACGAGACGTCCCTCGTGATCCGCTTCCCGACGAGTTCCCCGCGCATGTGCTCGAGGATTGCCTCGACGACGGGCTGGGCCACGTCCGCCTCGAGCAACGCGAGCTCCAAGTCTGACAGCACGTCCTCGAGCCTCGCCTCGCGGACCTTGCGACCCTTTTCCCCGACGACCTCACCGGGCGCGACCTCCTCGGCCTTCTGCCGCCACCCAAGGAGCTTCTCCTTCAGCAGCTTGAACATGACCTACCCGGGCGGGGCCCCTTGGGCCTTCGCGTACAATTCCTGGACCCTGGCGTTGTGCTCCTGCGCGGCCACCTCGAGTTCCGCCATCCGGCCCGCGAGCCCCCGCTCGACGTCCTCGATCGCCTTCATCCGCTCGTCGAGCCGCTCGACCGCCGCGGGGATCTCCAACTCCACGGCCACGTCGCTCCCAATCCCGACGATCACCCGTTCCGCGTTCTTCAACGTCCCGTAGACGAAGCTGTTCGCCCCAATCGGCATGAGCAGTTCCGCGCCCACGCCCCCCTGCTGAAGGCGCGTCAGCGACTCCCGGGCACGGACGATTTCCTCGAGGGTGACGCGTAACAGGTCCTCCTGCCGCGCGAGCGCGTCCATCTGCGCGCGGATCAATTCGAGGCTCGCGACCGCGCGGCGCAGCTCCGCCTCCGGCGCGCTCACGGGGAACCCCCGAGGCGGAACCGCACGACGGGGTCCTGCACGAGGTCCACCGGGATGGGAGTCACGTCCTTGATTCGGACATAGTTCCGGCGCACGCGGTGCTTGCTCCCGAGTTCCGAGACCATGCGCTCGACCGCGGCCTCCGCGTCCTCCGCGGGGACCTCCTTCGCGAACTTCTGCCAGGCGGGGCCCATGCGGAAGGTACCGCGCACGAGAAACGCCTTCATGTGCCGCGGGGAAGGAGGGAGGGACTTAAAAGGTTGACCCGCGCGTCACGCGGACGCGTCCGGGTGGAAGTGTCGGTAGATGTCCTGCGCGACCTTACGGCTCAGCCCGCGGACGTTCACGAGCTCTTCCTCAGACGCCGCGCGGACCGCGTCCACGGACCGGTACCCGGCCGCGAGCAGCGCCCTCACACGGGCCTGCCCAACGCCCTTGATCGTGAACAACTCCTCGAGGAGCGACTCTTCGCCCTTGCGGGACGCCTCGAGCGCCTCCGCCCGGGCGCGCCATGTCTCGTTCTCGGGGTCGAGCTTGAGCGCCTCGCGGTAGCTCGCGAGGGCTTGCTCGATTTGGCCGACCTCCTCGAGCACGCCGGCCCGAAGGGCCCACACCTCCGCGTCCCGCGGACTCGCCTCGACGAGCGCCTCGTACGACACGAGCGCCTCCTCGTGCGCGTCGCGACCTTCGAGGATTTGACCTTTCGCGCGCAACGCGGCGGTGTTGTTCGGCTGGCGCGCAAGCGCGGCGTCGAGCGTCACCAACGCTTCGTCCTCCCGCCCGACGCGGCGTAGGGCGACGCCCTTCCCCACGAGGGCGTTCACGTTGTCCGGCTCCACCGCCAGGATGCGGTCGAACAGGGAAAGGGCTTCCTCGAGCTGCCCCGAGGCGGACGCCACGAGGGCGCGCGACAGAAAGAGGGGCACGTCCACCTGGAGTTCGTCGATCCGCCGACGGATCCGCAGGTCGTCGGGCGCGAGGGAGGTGGCCCCTTGGAGCACCCGGACCGCGGCACCTCGATCTCCCGCCTTCGCGAGCGCCTCCGCGCGGCGGAGCCGGGTCGTAACGTCGAGCGGCACTTCCTCGAGGTACGCGGCCCACGCGTCCGCGGCCTCCCGCCACCGCCCCTCCGCCTCGAGCACCTCCCCACGGCCGAGGAGCGCGTTCGCATTGTGCGGATCGACCTCAAGGACTCGCTCGTACGCCCCGAGGGCCTCCGTGCGACGATCCATTCGCATGAGCGTGGCGGCACCGGCGAGCAGGGCGGCCACGTTCGACGCGTCCCGCTCGAGCGCCTCGTCGAACCTCGCGAGGGCGGCGTCAAACTGCCCCTCCGCGAACAGCCGGCTACCCTCCTCGATGAGCGTGGAGGCGTCCTCCTGCTCCGCGACGATCGCCTCGGGCTGTGGCAACTCTTCCGGGGGCGCGGGGGGCGGCGGAGGTGCGTGCGCAAGCGCCGGGACGACGACGGTCGATCCGCGTACAGGGGCCGGATTCGCGGGGACGGGCGATTCCCGGGCGACGTGGGAACCGCGCTGGTAGTCCGCGAACGTCCGCTCACCGAGGTCCACGCGTTCCTCGTATCGGATGCTGTAAATCGAGGACGCCTCATACCTGTCGCGCACGGGCCGCAAGTACAGGAACCACACGATGTGGGACAAGCCGACCGCGAGGAGGATCGCGGGGACGACCGTGGTCAGCTCCGGCATCAGGGTGCGGGCAACGGACAGCTGAACCCGAATCGCCTGATTGCTCGGATTCTCAATCGTGACCGTGTACCGGAGGTGCTCGTCTTGGATGATTGCGAAGGAATACGGCGAGGCCCCCGCCACGGGCCCGGTCTCCCTCCCCCCCTCGATGCCTTCGAGGTCGGTCCACACGATGGTCAGGTACACACGCTGCGTGCTATCCACCCGGACGATGCCGCCCGTCGCGCGCACGACGCCTAGGGCGTCCTCGTTCGTGAAGTTCGCGGCGAACGACCCACCCGGGCCGATTGTGCCCGCCCAACGCCCGCTCAATCCGGTGTCGAGCACATGTCCGGTCACCGGAACGATCAGGATCGCGCCCATCAAGAGGCACACGGCGGCGACGATCGTCGCTCGGGATATCGCGTTCCGCGCAATGAGGAAGCGCTGGCTATCGCGCCGCGCGTACCGCATTTCGAGGGTGCGAAACACGAAGTTCATGAGGGTGGCGATGAACACGAAGATGAGGAGGAGCGGGAGGAACGCGTCGAGGGGGAAGAAGAACGGCTTGATGCGTGCACCTTTCAGAGCCAGCGCGTACGCGGACAGGCCGATGACCAGGCCCGTCAACACAATCATCAGAATATGCCTGATCCGCCGAATCCGAAACAGCCGTCCCGTGCCCTCGAGCTGTTCCCGGTACTTGTTCATCGGCTCCCCTACGCTAGCGTCGCCAAGCCGCGGCACGCCAAGAAGACCGCGGCGTACTCTGGGACCGAACCTACCCCCGGACCTAAGTTAAAGGTTTCGTCACGGAGATTGATTTTGACAGAACGTGTAATGCGAATGCCGACGGGCTCGTCCGTGTACGTCGCGGGCACCGCATCCCGCAGCGGCTGGAACGCCTCCAGCCGGTCCCGCGTGAGCGGGACGACCTCGAGCCCCGACTTTCCGTGGATTGAGGACGGGAGTCGGATGAGGCGCTTGATGTCCGACGTGACGGGCTCGTCCGTCTCGGCGCGCGCGCGGATCCCCTCGAGCGCGATAGGCCCGAACGTGTCGAATCGCACCTGCTGGAGCTGCGTCACGATCGACAACAGGCGGTCGCGGTTCGCGTCCGTCAGCGCCTCGAGCGTCCCTTCCTCCCGCAGCCGGTCGATGCCCCGGATCACGCGAGGACGCGTCGTCCGCGCTTTGAACAGATTCTCGTACAGGTCGGACGCGCCCGATTGGCCGACGCCCTCGAAGCTCGCGAGAACCTCGACCGCTTGCTCCGGCGGCATCGCCTCGAGGCGGGACGCGAGGTTCAAGATTCCTCGCGAGAGCTTGCCACCCCACCCCGCGTCGCTCGTCTTCGGGGCCACGACCATGCGCTTCACCCTCACATGGCCTCGGAACTCCTTCGCGTCGAACGGCGACTCGCGGAAGAAGCTCTGGACATCGAGCTCCTTCCCGGTCACGTAGTCGACGATCTCCCGGCGCTCGTGGCTCCCGAGGCCCCACACGCGTTCGTCGCTCACGTGGATGTGGTACCCGCGGCCGCCGGAGAACACGACCCGCAACGACTTCTCGTCGAACCCAAAGTCCGCGACGAGGAAATCGTCGTACAGCTGCAGGATCTTGTGCTTCACGGCCTCGAGCATCTCCTCGTACGTCATCTCCTTCGACTTCGGGATGTGGTCCGCGTCGAGGTCGAAGATCAGGTCCGCGCCGAGCCAGCCCTTCTCCTCCATCGTCGGCGCGTCGGGCCGCTCGTAGTACGCGGAGCTGTAGTAGACGTGCGCGGGCACGCGGCGCACGAGGAAGTCGCGGAGCTCCGCGACGGTCCCGAACGCGAGGTGGCGTTGCATGAGGCCCGGCCCGTAGAACATGAAGCCGAACTCCCGCCGCGCGAGACGGTCTGGCGCCTCGAGGGCGCGCGCCTCGTAGTGGCGGCGGAGCCGAGTCTTGACCCAATCCGACGTTCGGGCGAGCGCTCGTCGCTCGTCTTCGGACAAGGCCTCCGGCGGCACGGCGCGACGAACGGGGCGCACCGTAGTTAAGGGTTCTGGGCGGACGTACGAACCTATCGCTTCGCGGCCCTCTTGACCCGGCGCGCCGCCGCCTTTGTAACTCGAGCGGCCTTCCGCGTCGCGCGCTTCGCGACCTTCGTCGTCTTCTTCACGACGGGTTCCAGTTCCTTCGCGGTCTTCGCCGCGACGCGCTTGCCGGTTTCTGCGGTCTTCTGGGCGGTCTTCGCCGCCTCCCGCGCCGCGGGCCGGGCGGCCTCGATCACGCGCTCGACGACGGCAGCCGTCGCCGCCATGACCTCCCGTCCCGCCTCCGCGAGCTCCTCCGTGACCGAGGGTTGGCGCGCGCCACAATATGCGCAGAACCGCGCATCGTCAGGGATCTGGGAGCCGCATTGGATGCAGTTCACGCTTTGGGAGACCCGCCGTGCGACTTCTACTTTTTGCCGCCCGGAGGATGGACCTCGTAGGAGAACGTGACGCCTTGGCCTTCAGCCGAGGCGGGTGATGGCGTCGCCCCCCGCAAGTCCTTCAGCCGAATAACCTCCACGGGCAGGTCCTCGAGGCGACGCCGAAGGCCCTCGACGTGCCCGTCGCCCACGACGGCGACAATGTTGCCCCGAGAGGCGTGCAACGTGCGGAGCGTCTGGGCCATGTGCGCGTCGCGGTCGTCGATCAAAACCTGCTTCACGTGCGGGAACTGTGTGCCGAACTCCTGCAAGTACGCGGCGTTGTCATCTTGGAACTTCGCGAGCTCCCGCTCCACGCGCCGCCGACTGACGAACAGCCCGGCGATCGCCGCGACGACGAACCGGACGCGCTCCTCGAACGACATCCCCCGCCACACCCGGTCGAACAGGCTTGCTGAATCTACGTCGATGAGGGCCAGGTCGGCGCCGACGGTCCGCGCCGCGTCCACGGCCGCGAGCATCTCGTCCCCGACGCGGACCCCGTACTTGTCCGCGATGCGCTCTTGGAAGAAGGAGAGTAGCTGATAGACGACGGGCGCGTCGCCCCGAGTCTCCCGCCGCTGAAGGGCGCGGAACCGGATGGGGTCGAGCTCGACGCCGACGACCTGCGGGCGGCGCTGGACGATCACGTCGTGAATCTGCCGCTTCAGGTCGAACACGTGGCCGACGCCCACGAGGGTGAGCATCGCACGCTCCTACGGGAGGATGGCTCATAAGGCTTCGGACGGCTCAATATGACGTCCGTTCCCGGACGAGCTTCCCGTACATCCGCACGATGTCCTCCGCGCGCGCGGAGCCGCGACGGAGGGAGCCGCCTTCGATGCGAATCGAGTGGATCACCGCGCGCTCCCTCCCGAGGTCGACGATGTCCCCCACCTCGAATTCCTCGTCCGGCGCCGCGTCGAGCTCGTGGGAGACGGTTCGGTTGCCCTTGTTCACGGAGAACTTGACCCGCACCCGGTCCATCCGCTTCGCCCACAACGTGCGGACGTTCCCCGCCTTGCTCGCGGGCACGCGCCGCTCCCCGACTTCGATCGCGGTGATCTCGATCCGGCGGCCCTCGTAGTCGATCCGGTCCCCGACGCTCACGAGCTCCTTCGGGTCGAATTCGATCGAGCCGCGCTCGGAGCGGGCGTCCTCGCTCACGATGACGGACACGTCCACGGGGCGATCCTCCCGAATCGTCACCGTGCGGACGCGCCCGCACTGGCTGCACTTCACGGTTCCCTGGAACACGACCGCATCCGTCCCCGCCACGCGGCCCGAGAGGACGCGGTGCGGGACCTCCCCGCACTCTTCGCAGGTGAGGACGAGGGCGCTCGGCGCAGCCATCGGACGCCCACCGGGGCCGCCGCCGAAAAGGCTTTCGCTATGGCCGAAGCCGCCAACCGCAGGGGGAAACGAGCGTGCCCCGCCGGTCGCGAATCGGGCCGCCGCAGGCGGGGCACCGCGCTTGCTGAACGAACTTGTCGGACCACGCGGCCTGGACCTCTGGGACGTCGGCGGCCCGGAGTTCGTCGAGAATCGCTCGAAGTTCCCGAGCGGTCGCGAGCGGCTCGAGGGCGGCGGTATTGACCCGCACGGTCCGAACCCTCGTCCGAGCCGCGGGGATGCGCATGACGAGAGGAGCCGCCACGAAGCCGAGGACGATCCCGCCGATGTGCGCCTCGTGGGCCACCGTACCGGGGGTCGCCGCGAGGACGAAGGACAGGAACAGGTATCCGACGACGACCCAGATCACGGGGACCGCGGGCAGGAAGAGGAAGGGCAGGAAGAGCGTGATCCGCTCGCGGGGGTACAGGCGGCCGAACGCGCCGAGCACCGCCAGAAGTCCCCCGCTCGCGCCGACGAGGATAAACGGCTCCCCCAGGTGAAGCATCCAGTATAGGAGTTGCCCGAACAGGGAGCCCGCGAAGAACACGATGGCCCATCGGAGGCTCCCGATTCGCTCCTCGAGGATGGGCGTGATGAGGAAGAATCCCAAGAGGTTGAACATCAGGTGGAAGAGCCCGTTGTGCACAAAGATCGTCGTCACCAGGGTCCATGGAGGGGAGAGGATCTCAGTCCCCTGAACGACCCAGACAAGGTCCTTGAAGATGGGAGGTCCCAACGATGGGACGTTGGAGCTCGCATACGTGAGGGCAAAGACGATGAGGATCGCGAGCGACAACGTCAAGGAAAGGAGGATGCGCCGCCAGACGGTGAGGAGGAGGGCGCCGACGATCGCGGCGATCGCGAGGGCGGAGAGCACGTTCACGCATGCCCATCGAGCGCGCCCTATATGAACCGCGGCGCCGGTGGCGGCCCGTGGACCCCGACCCGACGTTGACGGTGTCGTCGCAAGACGATGTGTACCGCCCGTCGGAGGACTCACTCCTCCTCTTGGCGGGGGTCCGCGTCGAGCCCGGCGAGCGATTCCTCGAACTCGGGACGGGCAATGGGTTCATCGCCCTCCACGCCGCGAAACGGCGCGCGCGGGTCGTGGCCACGGACGTCAGCCCGCATGCGGTGCAGTGCGCCCGCACGAACGCGATCGAGAACCGGCTCCCCGTCGCCGTCGTGCAGTGCGACTTGTTCCGGGGCCTGCGCGGCACGTTCGACGTCATCGCGTTCAACCCGCCGTACCTCGCGGAGGAAATCCGGGGCCCGTGGGCGGACCGGGCGTGGCAGGGCGGGCCCATAGGCGACGACGTCATCCTTTCGTTTCTCCGCGAGGCGCGTGAGCATGTGGCGCCGGGCGGACGGATCTACGTGCTCATCCCTGGGAACCGGGACCGTGCGCTCGCACTTGCGGAGTCCACGTACCGCGTGCGAATCGCCGCCAAGAAGCCGTTGGTCTTCGAAACGTTGTTCGTCCTCGAGCTCGCCCCGAAGTGAGCCTACCCGCCGCGGGTCAGAATGTCCACGATCAGCTCCGCGGCGTGTCCGTCCCCGAACGACTTCGACTTCGTGCCGCGGGGCTCGAACTCGCGGATCGCATGCAGGATGTCCGCCTTCTCCGCCCCGGCGAGGACGTTCCATCCGTCCTCGACCGTCTCCATCCACTCCGTCTCGTCCCGAAGGGTGATGCACGGGACGCCGAAGAAATACGCCTCCTTCTGCACGCCGCCGCTGTCCGTGAGGACCTTTGCGGCGTCCATGAGGAGCGCCTGGAAGTCGAGGTAGTCGAGGGGCTCCGTGAGCACGAGGGTCTCGGGGAGATCGTCAATCATGCCCGCCTGCTCGAGCGCCTTCTTCGTCCGCGGGTGGACGGGGAAGACGACCGTGCGGCCGGACTCCCGCAGCGCCTCGACGATGCTCCGGAGGTTCCGCGGGTCGTCCGTGTTCGCGGGGCGATGCACGGTGCACAGCAGGTACTCCTTCGCCCCCAAGCCGAGCCGCTTCCGCGTCTTCCGCTGCCGCGCCTCTTGCGCGGTCGCGAGCGCGACATCGTACATCACGTCGCCGACGAGGTGCACCCCGCTCCGGATGCCCTCCGCGGCGAGCTGGTCGACCGCGGTCTGCGTCGGGCAGAACAGCAGGGTCGACAGGTGGTCCGCGATGATCCGGTTCAGCTCCTCGGGCATCGCGCGGTTATAGGACCGCAGGCCGGCCTCGACGTGCGCGACGGGATAGTGGAGCTTCGCGGCCCCGAGGGCCCCCGCGAGGGTGGAGTTCGTGTCCCCGTACACAAGCACGACGTCCGGCTTCTCGGCTTCGATCACGCGCTCAAGCTCGACGAGCATCTGGCCCGTCTGCTCCCCGTGGGTCCCCGAGCCAATCCCCAGGTTGTACTCCGGGTCCGGAATCCGAAGGGACCGGAAGAACGCGGCGCTCATCCCGTCGTCGTAGTGCTGCCCCGTGTGGATGAGCACCTCGTGGTGCTGACGCCGGAGGAGGGCGCTCACGGGCGCGGCCTTGATGAACTGCGGGCGAGCGCCGACGACGGAAGCGACCTTCATCGGACGCCTCGGAAGCCCTCGCACCACTTAAACGCGCCGCCCGCGAACAGGTCCGTCAAGGTTTTAAGGACGCCTCTGGTATCGCGCGCCACGTTGAAGGTCGCGGTGATCGGCCTCGGCTACGTCGGCGTGCCCGTGGCAGCGGCGCTGGCGGACGCGGGCATCCGCGCCGTCGGCATCGACGTCGACGAGGCGAAGGTCCGCGCGGTGAACGCGGGGAAGAGCCCGCTCACGGGCCGGGAACCGGACCTCGACGCTCTCGTGCGAAGGCATGGCGAAAAGCGACTGAAGGCGACGACGGATTACGGCGCCTGCCGCACGGCGGACGCGGTCCTCGTGGCGGTGGAGACGCCGATCGACGAAGACACGAAGAAGCCGAACTACCGGGCGCTCCGCGCCGTGCTTCGGTCCCTGGGACCGAACCTGAAGCGCGGCGCCCTCGTCTCAATCGAGTCAACAATCGCGCCCGGGACCATGGAGCGGCTCGTGAAGCCCTACCTGGAGCGCTCGTCCCACATGCGATGGCCGCGCGACTTCCTCCTCGTCCACACCCCGGAACGGCTCACGGCCGGCAAGTTGTTGTACAACCTCGTGAACCTCGACCGCGTCGTCGGCGCGGACGATCCGCGGAGCTTGCGGAAGGCAATCCGTTTGTACGAACGGATCATGAAGGGTGCGATCCACCCGACGAACTGGCTGACCGCGGAAATCGTGAAGACGGCGGAGAACACCTATTGGGACGTCCAGCTCGGGCTTGCGAACGAGTTCGCGCTCATCGCGGAGGACTACGGGGTCGACGCGTACGAAGTGCGCCGCCTGGTCAACACGTGCCCGCAGCGCGCCCTCCTCGTCCCCGGCGCCGGCGTGGGCGGCCATTGCATCCCGAAGGACCCGTGGCTCCTCGTCTCCGGCATGAGCAGCTTCCGTCCCTGGCTCATCCCGTCCGCGCGCGAGGTGAACGACTTCATGCCAGAGCGGATGGCGACGTTGGCGGCGGAGGCTCTCCGCGCGGCCGGCCGCGCGCTCCCCGGGGCGCGGGTCGCAATCCTCGGGTTCGCGTACAAGGAGAATACGGACGACGCGCGCAACTCCCCCGCGATCCCGCTCATCCGAATCCTGCGGCGGCGGGGCGCCGAGGTGCGGATCCACGACCCGTACGTGAAGCGTCAACGCGGCTTCCGCGTGTCCCGAAAGCTCGCGGACGTGCTCGAGGGAGCGGATGCGGCGGTCCTCGTGACGGCCCACGACACCTACCGCCGCGCCGACTGGCCGGCGCTCGGACGGCGAATGCGCCGCAAGGTATTCGTCGACGGCCGCTGCCTCTGGGAGAAGCCGCTCCGCGGATGGGTGTACCGCGGGATTGGTCGGGGCCAGTTCTAGAGCCAGATCAACTTCTGCTCCCGCTGGGAGTGGACCGCGGCCTCCCCGACCCGCAGCGTCTCGATCGCATCCTCCCCCGGCACGAGCGGCTCCCGCTTCTCGAGGATCGCGTCCAGGAAGTCCTCGAGCTCTCGCTTCAGGGGCTCCTCCTTCTGCACGGAGACCTGGCGGGTGTCGTAGTGGAAGCTCACCCGGTACAGGTCCGACGGGTCGTACTGCTGCAGGGTCGCCGAGGAAATGAGGACGGACTGGTCCGTGTAGTCAACTTCGACGAAGTTCTTCAGGCACGTGAGGGCGAACTTGCGGACCTTCATCGGGGTGAGCCAGCTCACCTCTACGAAACCCGTCGCGTCGTTCACGAAGTTCAGGACGATCGTCGCGTGGTCCTCGAACGTCGAGTGGAGCCGACGCCCGCCGGACGCGTACACGGACTCGACCTCCGTGCCGACGACGTACCGGAGGACGTCGATGTCGTGGATCCCCAAGTCCATGATTACGCCGACGTCACGAACGCGATCCGGGAAGTTGCTCACCCGCCGCGCGCTCGCCGTCACGAGGTCCCCGAATTCGCCCGCCGCCAACGCCTTCGCGACGAACGCGACGACGGGGTTGTGCCGCTCGATGTGGCCGGCCGCGAGGACGAGCCCCGCGGACCGCGCGCGGTCCACGATCTTGCGCGCCTCTTCCACGGTCGGCGCGAGGGGCTTCTCGACGAGCACGTGGACGCCCGCGTCCAGCAACTCCGCCGCGACCTTCGCGTGTAACTGCGTCGGGACCGCAACGCTCGCGGCCTCCATCCCGGCCTTCACGAGGTCGCGGACGCTCTCGAAGTATTCGCACTCATTGCGCGCGGCGACCCGCTTGCCGACCTCGCGGTCCGCGTCGACGACGCCAACGAGCTCCGCGATCTCGGAAAACACGCGCGCGTGGTTCTGGCCCATGCTCCCAACGCCGACCACGCCGACGCGCACATCCGCGGTATCTGCGGGGCTCTAATAGCCTTTGGGCCTCCGTTCTCCCAGGCCCAGGCGAAAGACTTAATCCGGCGGCGCGTTCGCGGGGACCGATGGCGGTCGACCCCGTCTGCAAGACGCCGGTAAACCCGCACACCGCGAAGGGCCGGATGATCTGGTACAAGGGCGCGCCGTACTACTTCTGTTCTGACGACTGCAAGGAGAAGTTCGACATCAACCCTCCCTGGTACGCCGCCAAGGGGCCGATCGTCCCCGGGGCGACGCGGTAGGGTCTGCCGGGCTAGTGGCCGCCGTGCGCGTAGCGGTGCGGATCTTTGTCGAACGTACGCTTGCACCCGGGGGAGCAGAAGTAGAACGTCACCCCTTCGTGCGTCGAGGTGCCGGCCGCGTGCTTCGGGTCGACTTCCATAGCGCAGACTGGATCCCGTGCCATGCTGGTGGGCAGACGGAGGCGGTACATAACGGTGTGGTTTCACCGTCGCGGGTTACCGCACGACGAGCACGGGCACGGTCGCCGTGCGCACGAGCTTGTCCGCGACGCTGCCGACGAGGAGCCGCGCCATACGCCCGCGGCCCAGACTCCCGACGACGATGAGGTCCGCGCCGCGCGCCTCCGCCTCCCGGACGATGAAACGGGCGGCGTCCCCGCGGGACAGGACGCGCTCCGCCTCCACGCCCGCGGCGCGCACACGGGCGATCGCCCCGTCGAGGACGGAGGCGGCGGCATGCTCGATGGCCTCCCACTCAAGCACGCCGGTCTCGATCGCCTCGGGGGCGACCGTGATCACGTGTTGAACGACGAGGGCGGCGTTGCCCGCCTTCGCGATCCCGACCGCCATGTCGAGCGCCTTGTTCGCCTCGTCCGAGCCGTCGTAACCCACGAGGATTCGACGCGGGAGCATCGCGTCCGCACGGGCGCGACGAATCATGAATCCTTGGATGATATCCTCTATACGACGCGCCGGCCGCCGAGTCGTTCGCGAAGCTGCTCGACCTTTTCCGGCATGCCCTGTTTCGCGTAGAACGTCATCGCCTCGTGGTAGTCTTCCGCCGCGCGGTCCGCGTCCCCTAGCCGTTCGCGCAGCTGCGCCTGTAGCTCCCACGCGGTCGCGACGCCGGCCCAATTGTCGAGCCTGAACAGCCGCTCCCGGGCCTTGTCGAACGTGAGGAACGCGAGGTCGAGGCGCTTCGTCCGCCCGTAAGTCGCCGCGAGGTTAAGGAGCGCCCAGCCTTCCCCGCCGAGACCCTCCGTCCCGTGTACCCCGTGGAACGCATCGAGCGCGGCGAGGAGGAACTCCTCCCCGCGGGTCACGTCGCCCCGGCTCGCCGCGTAGACGCCGGCACCGAGGAAGGCGCGGCCGAGGACGAGCGAATCGTGCGAGGCCTTCGCGGCCTCGAGCGCCGCATCGAATTCCCGTTGCGCATCGTCGAAGCGGCGGAGCTGTAGCAGCGCGTTCGCGTGGCGCAACCGCGCATCCGCGAGCTCCGTGGGGGACATCGAACCCGTCTCGCGGAGCAGGTCCGCGTAGTGCGCCTCAGCCTCCGTCCATCGCAAGGACTGCTCGAGCCGGATGCCCTCCTGCATCCGTCGCTCGAACTCCGCGGGGTTCACGGGCCTCGGATTCCCCGCCCGTATAAGGAGTTGCGCTACCCGCGGGCGGCGAGCACGGCGTTCGCGATCGCCTCGCGGTCCGCGTCGGAGACGAGCGGGTGCACGGGGAGCTCGAGGAGCTTCGGGATCACGCGCTCTGCGACGGGACACCGGCGGTGCTTCGTCCCCGCGACCGCCTTTTGCGCGTACATGGGCATGGGATAGCTCGGCCGACTCCCCACGCCCCGGTCGTTCAGGAACTTCACGAGGTCGTCGCGGCCCCTGGGGAACCGCTCGACGCGGACGATGTACTGGTAGAACGCGTGAACCCGGTCGTCGGGCTCCGCGGGTGGGACGAGCCCTCGCACCCCCTCCAGTCGGTCCGTGAAGTGGTGCGCGGTTTCCCGGCGGCGTCGCACGAAGGCGTCGAGCTTCGAAAGTTGCACGAGGCCAATGGCCGCGCAGACCTCCGTCATCCGGTAGTTGAACCCGACGAGGTCGTGCATGTACTTCGCGCTCTGCCCCTGGTCCCGCAACATGCGGCACCGATCCGCCACTCCGTCGTCGTCCGTGACGACCATCCCGCCCTCCGTCGTCGTCATGTTCTTCGTCGGGTAGAAGGAGAAGCACGCCGTGTCGCCGAGCGCGCCCGCCTTGCGGCCCTTGTACTCCGCCCCGTGCGCCTGGCACGCGTCCTCGAGCACGAGCAGGTCGTTCTCCTGCGCGAGCTCGCGGATCGGGTCCATCGATGCGGTCTGTCCGAACAGGTGGACGGGCATGATCGCCCGCGTCTTCTTCGTCAACGCCCGACGCAACTTCCCCGGGTCCAACGTGTACGTGTCTCGCTCGATGTCCGCGAACCGGACGCGGGCACCGCAGTGGAGCACCGCGGCGGCGCACGCGAAGAACGTCAGCGGCGGCACGATGACCTCGTGGCCCTTCCCGATCCCGTGGGCGAGCACGGCGAGATGGAGCGCGGCGGTGCCGTTCGAGACCGCGATCGCATGCTTCCGGCCGACGTAGCGGGCGAACGCGTCCTCGAACGCTTTCACCTTCGGCCCCTGCGCGAGCATGCCGGAGTCGAGCACCTCGAGGACCGCCTTCCGCTCCTCCTCGTCGAAGTTCGGCTTCGCGACCGGGATCACGCGCGCACCCCGAGCACGAGCGTCTTCTTGCAGTGGACGCACCGGAACGCCTTGTCGAGCTTCCGCCCGCATTCGCACACGTACCCGACGACCTTCGCGGGGTTCCCGACGACGAGCGCGTACGGGGGCACGTCCTTCGTGACGACCGCGCCCGCCCCGACCATCGCGCACGTGCCGACCGTCAGGCCGCACAGGATCGTGGCGCCCGCGCCGATCGACGCCCCGTCCTCGACGACGGTCTTCGCGATCTCCCACGCGGGGGACTTGTCCTCGCCGTCGTGCACCTTCCAGTCCGGCCGTGCCGCCCGCGGGTACAGGTCGTTCGTGAAGCAGGCGTGGGGGCCGACGAACACGCGGTCCCCGATCGTCACGCCTTGGTAGACGGACACGCGGTTCTGGATCTTGCAGTAGTCCCCGACCGTGACGTTCGCGTCGATGTACACGCCCTTGCCGAGGCGGCAGAACTTCCCGATCCGCGCGCCCTCGCGGACCTGCGCCTCGTGCCAAATCTGGGTCCCGTCGCCGACGAAGGCCTTCGGGGAGACGTCCGCGGTCGGATGGATCTTCACCGCCACGATTCGGCGTCAAGCGGGATGCGTCATTTCAAGCTTTGGCCC
>JACQPO010000176.1 GCA_016207545.1 Methanobacteriota archaeon
GCGCGGCTCCTCGGCCGTCGTCCATCTCGCGGCGAGCCCCGACGTGCGCCTGACGGAGGAACGGCCGCAGGAGGTGTTCGAGAACAACGTCCTCGCGACCGCGCGCCTCCTCGAGGGCGTCGCCGCCGCCAACATTGCGCGGTTCGGCATCGCGTCGACCTCCACGGTGTACGGGGAGCCCACGGTCCTCCCGACGCCGGAGGACTACGCGCCCCTCGAGCCTATCTCCCTGTACGGCGCCTCGAAGCTCGCGGCGGAGGTGCTCCTGCGCGGGCACGCGCGGTACCACCCGCTCACCGCCGTGGTTTGGCGGCTCGCGAACGTCGTCGGCGGCGGGGCGACGCACGGCGTCGTGTACGACCTCGTGCGGAAGCTTCGGGCGAATCCCCGGGAGCTCGAGATTCTCGGCCGCGAACCGGGCACGTGGAAGTCGTACATCCACATCGACGACACGATTGAGGCGATGCTTCACGCCTGGTCGGCCGTGGACGAGGGAGTGGAGGCGTTCAACGTCGGGAGCGAGGACGCAATCTCCGTTCGCGAAATCGCGGACCGGGTGTGCGAGGGGATGGGGCTGTCCGGAGTCACATACCGGTGGACGGGCGGGGTGGACGGCGGCGGGTGGAAGGGGGACGTGCGGAAGATGGCGTTGGCGGTAGACAAACTGAAGGCGTGCGGCTGGAAACCGCGTTGGGGGAGCGGCGACGCGATCTCCCGGGCCGCGGCGGAAATCGCACGGGCTTAGTTACGTTATTATCGACCCTCCGTGATGGGCCGCAGCGCGGGGCTGTGGGGTAGCCTGGTATCCTTCGGGCTTTGGGTCCGCGTCAGGCGGCAGAAAAGCCTGCGACGGCCGTTCAAATCGGCCCAGCCCCATTTCTTCCTGACGCGTCGCGTCGCGGGAGACCGCTGCGGGTCACCAGGGAAAGCCGGCGATGCGGCACGCATGGGCCACGACCTCCCGCTGGCGGTCGTTAAGCAGGGGACGGACCTCCGCGGCCGCGAGCGCGAACATCTCGAGCGCGGCTCTGCACGACTCCTCAAAGCTCGACGTTTCCGTGCCGAGCGCCTTCCCCTGGGCTCTGGACCATCGCTCCCCCATCTTCGAGGCGACGAGGTCCCACAGCTGGTTTTCCGTGTCGTAGAGGATGCGGTGGTGGACGGCGAGGATTTTCGCGAGGTAGACCCCGAGGAGGAACCGCTGCACCGCCGCGGTCCGGGGACGCCCAAGGTCCAGGTTCGCCGCGAGCTTGTGCACCTCTTCCGTCCAGCCCGTGAGCTGCTCCGCGACCCACTTGTCGCAGCGCTTCGCGATGGAATCCCACGTCCACCTGTGCGCTTCCCGTTGTAGGCTCGCGGCCAGCCCGTGCGGGTCGTGCAGGATGACCGCGCTCCGCCATGAGGGGACGACGGCCCCGGTGGCCGCGGGGTTGCGGAACTCTGCCCGTCGCTGTTCGAGCGTGCCCCACGAGATGGAGACGAGAAAAGGCGCGCGCCTCTCGAGGCGGTAGTGGGAGCCGCGGCCGATTGCGACGATGTCCACATCCGATTCCGGGTGGGCGTCGCCGCGGACCCAACTCCCCACGAGCACGACTGCCTGCGCGCCCTGGGCGGCAAGCTCCCGGGCGATCTCGCGCGCGCGGCGGAGGGCCGCACGGTTCTGCGCGGGGTTCACGCCTCGACCCAGACCGTGTTTCCGTTGAAGAACCCTCGGATTCCCCAGGGCCCCCCGGACACCGAGTGCCCGTTCCGATTCGGAACCACTACGTGGGCAACGTCGTGAGGAGGACGAGCATCTCCTCGCCTTCGATCCGCTTGCCCTTCGCCTCGAGCTTCTCCAGCTTCCGACGGGCCTCGTCGAAAATCTCCTCGACTTGGAGGAGGGCGTCCCGCCGCCAAGGAACTCGGTAGAACAAGGCCCGCCCCGCCTCCCACTCCACGGTCCCGCGCCGCTGGAGCGCCTTCATCGCGTCGTTGATCACGTCCTTCAGCATCCCGAGGATCGCGAGCCGGTAGGCGACCTTGTCCGGGTCCTTCAGTTCGTCCCACACCACGGAGGAGTCGATCCCGCGGGCGGGCATCTCGTAGTACTTCTCCACGACGTTTCCGCGGACGACCCGCCGGGTCATCCGGATGAGCCCCGCCTTGAGGAGGACGTTGACGTGGTGGTGGACGGTCGCGGGGGACAGGCCGAGCGCCTTCGCGAGCCCGGAGATGCTCATCTCCTGCGCGAACAGCATGGAGAGGATGTGAAGCCGGGACGGCTCGCTCAGGACCTTAATCTGGCGTGCGGAGATGCCGAGTTCGTTCTTGGGCATGCGGGTCCCTCTTGATTCGACGGTATCAAAACGCACCAATGTTGTCAAAACGTATAAATACTGCGGAACGGATAACGATTTCGATAGCATCGAAACGCTAAGAAGGGGTGAAACCATGAAGAATCACACAACCGCTCGTCCCTCGGACTTCCGACCGTCCGACCAGGCGGTCGCGGCCGTCGTCCGACTGATCTCTTCCCTGAACCGGTAGGCGCCGGGACTCCGGCCCCCGCCGGTCCCCCTCCCTTTTGCTGTCATCTCTCGAGCACGGCCGGGCGATCGCCCCGTCATGCGAGCCGGGCCTTCGTAATCCGCCAATACCCCGAGCGGCCCTCCCAGACCGGCTCCGCGGCCTCGACCTCGAGGCGCCGCCGGAACGGGGGCGCGTGGAGCACGAGGGTCTCGAACTCGCCGCCCTCCCCGCAC
>JACQPO010000179.1 GCA_016207545.1 Methanobacteriota archaeon
GACGTGATCGGCGCCGATCGATCGCACGAGGTCGACATTCCTCGAGCTACACACGCCGGTCACTTCGGCTCCGAACGCCTTGGCGATCTGCACGGCAAACGTGCCCACGCCTCCCGACGCCCCGTTGATCAGGACCTTTTGCCCTGGCTGAATCTGCCCCTTGTCGCGAAGACCCTGCAGTGCGGTGAGCGCCGCCACAGGCACGGCCGCCGCCTGCTCCAACGTCAGGTTGGCCGGTTTCGGCGCGACTGCGTTGCGAACGCACACGTACTCGGCGAAGGCTCCGTCCCTCGCGCCGAATACCTCGTCACCCGGTCGAAACTGGGTGACGTCTCTGCCGACCGCTTCCACCGTCCCCGCGAAGTCGACTCCCAATCTGTTGCTTTTTGGTTTGAGTAGCCCGAAAAATATGCGTCCGAAGTACGGCTTGCCTGTCAGGGCGTACCAGTCCGCTGGGTTGATTGAAGCCGCGCGGACTCGCACCAGCACGCCATCGTCCGTGAGGTCTGGCTTGTCGGTCTCCTGGAGCTCCAGAACATCGGGTGAGCCGTACGTGTTGCGGACGATCGCTTTCATCGTATTCTCCTCAGCCGTCGCGGGTCTGGTGGCAGGGAGCTGCGTGGTCTGGCCCGGCCAAGAACCGGCATCATGAGCGGCCCCATATGCGGCTTCCTGATAAACGGGCGGATTGGCTTGAAGGCTCCCCCATGGACCAGGAGTTCGGCAATCTACCTCCTGGTCAGGCGGACTTCCATGCGTCCCACGACCTCCCCCGCTTCGCTCGGACCGTTCCCAACCGCCTCAGCGAACTGGTCGGCCCGAGACAAGGAGCAGGGCCCGGCACAGCGACGTAAGCAACGCCCTGGCAACAGGAGCACATTGTGGAGCCCCCTTCTAGCCGCCCGGCGGCCAGTGGGGCCAAGGGCCGCCGCCAACCCAAATGCAACGGGTCCAAGCCTTAGGTCCCAACCCACCGCAAAGGCAACAGCACCCTTGACGGCGGTTCCGTTCCAACGATGTTGGCCCCATTGACACAAGGGCAACACATCGACGTGGCCGAGCCGCCCAGACGTGGGTGGCCAGGATGGAAACGAGTGATGACGGCTTAGGGCTCTCGAATCGCTGCCAAGTGATCGTCCAAGTAGGTAATCCCATCGACGTGTCCGATGAGCATACCCGAGAAGGACTGCTTCCAGGTGAAGATCCAAATCTTGCGGTTTCGGACGGCCCTTAGCCAGTCGATTACCGGCAGGAAGTCCTTGTCTCCGGTAACCAGCACGGCCTCTTCATAGTCGTCCGCGAGAATGATGAGATGCTTCGCCAAGTCGATGTCAGTCATCTTCGACTTGTGCGGAGGCAACTCTACGATCGTCCTGCATGTCGGGCAAACGGAATCGAATTCTGATCCGCACTTTGGGCAATGCACGTGTCTTACTCTCGTCTCCAGGGGCTGGGTATGGACCAGAAAGGCGCTCCGCGCTAACCACTCGTGAAACCTTGACTGTCCCGGATTTGCCTCGTCCGTGGCAGTGAAAAAATGGACGTGAGTTAGGTTGCGACTTTGGGAGAGCAGGGTACGCAGTCTGGGAGGATCGACCCTTGTCGAGTAGTAGTTCTTCGCTCCCAGATAGACGTTCGACCAGTCGACAAAGGCCAAACTTCTGGGATGGTGCACAGTGGGCTGGGCCATTGAATCACTCGTCTGAAAATATCCTATTTATAAGGGGGACCCGTGCGACGACCCGAAGGTCCAAGGGGCAGATGCCCCGCCGCACGGTAATGTATGCAAGCCCCAATTGCGCGAGGAGTATATCAGGTTGACTACCAGATTCTCCTTCCCGATCCGGTGGTTTCAGCTGCTCACCTACCCCGGCGCCGTTGATTCTTACCGTCGTAGGGCCTCCACATCCTTCAGGACCTCGTTCACCGTGTTCCGGAGGTTCACGAGCGCGTGGAGGCGCGCCTCGTCCTTCCGTATGGAGAGGATGGACTTATATTCGAGTCGAGGGGATAAATGAAAGTGTTCGACTTCCTTGGAGAAACTGCCCCTATTCCGCTCCCTGCGCCCGCCTCGTGGCCGTGGGGTGTATTCACTCCCAAACCATACGTCGAGCCGTTCCTGGCGGCTCCGCCGCCGTCTGCGCGTCCCGTAGACCCCTTAGCGGGGCTCCTCGTTGAGCCGACCGCTACTCCGGGTAGACCGTGCCCTTGTCCGCGTGGGCAATGCCGTTCCGAACGGTAATCCGGTCGGCCCTGTGGGCTCCGGTTCCGTGGATGGGCACGGGCTTCGAGAACTTCCGTGCCTGAATCTCAATCTTGTCGGCAACGAGGGTCGGGTCCCCCTCCCAAGGAAGGGGTGGCAGATCGGGCAGCTCCGACAGGTCTGGGAGGTCGAGTTCGTTGGCAACCGGCCCACACTCGCCCTCTGGAGCGAACTCCAACCGGATCCGCCGCCCGGGGCCGAACTCCACCGCCCGGAGGCGACATGCCCAGTAGTCGAGTCGTTCGTCGATCCGGTCCAGAATCTCGTCCGCCACATCCACCATCGGCCGAATCAAGGGTGGTTCGAGCACCCTCGGCAACCGTGGAGGATGGGGGAGAATCCTCCTTCTCTCCGTCAAGGAAATACCCGTAGACAAATCGACTCTGCCCGATGTAAAAGATGCGGGGGGCCGGGGTATCACCTTGACAGATTAGCAAGATGCGGCCCCCCGGGCACCCCTCACTCCTTAGGGGTCACCCCCCTCGGCTTGATGAGGGATGCCCGTGAAGGCGGGATTGGACGTGCAATCGGGGCTCCCTGCCCACAACGTTGGAACGGAACCCTCAACGGCCACCGAGAAGCGCATGTACCCGCGCCCGTTCCCTCCCCCTCGTGGCGGACGGGGCCCTGTACCTCGCGGCGGGGGTCTTCGTCGCCACGTACGTCCTCCTCTCCCTCCGCTCCGTCCGCGGCTACCGGCTCGACCGACCCGCGGTCGCGCTGTTCGGCGGCGCGCTCATGCTCGCGTTCGGGATCGTCACGCCCTCGGACGCGCTCGCCGCGATCAACCTCGACGTGCTCCTCCTGCTCCTCGGGATGATGCTCCTCGTCGCGGGGCTCGACGTGTGCGGCTTCTTCGACCTCGTCGCCCGGAAAACGATCGACTACGCGCGGACGCAGGTCGCGTTCCTCGCGCTCCTCATGCTCGCGACCGCCGTGCTGAGCGCGCTCGTCCTCAACGACACAATCGTCCTCCTCATGACGCCGATCGTGATCAAGACGTGCCGCGCGATGGGGATCAACCAGGTCCCGTTCCTCGTCGGCGAGGCGTTGGCGGCGAACATCGGGAGCGTCGCGACGGAGGTCGGGAACCCGCAGAACGCGTACGTGGCGATCCAGTCGCGCATCCCATTCGTGGAGTTCACGGCCGTCCTGCTTCCCGTCGCGGCGGCCTCCTTGGTCGTCGGATTCCTCGCGACGTGGCTCGCGTTCCGGCGGGACCTCGCGAAACCCGTCGCGGATCCCGCGGCCGCGCGGAAGGCGATTCCGGTCCTCGTCCACCGCCGAGGGCTGGCGTTGACGATCACGGTCGTGTCCGCGACCGTCGTCGCGTTCTTCCTCTCGACGTCCGCGATGTTGCCGTTCGTCGCCCTCATCGGCGGGTCGATCGTCCTCCTCGTCCTCCCGGCGGTCGCGCGGACGACGCCCCGCGCGCTCTTCGAGAAGGTGGACTGGAGCGTCCTCATCCTGTTCATCGGACTCTTCGTCCTGATCGAGGGCGTGAAGACGTCCGGCCTGCTCGCAGAGCTCGTGCGCCTCTTTGGCGGGGCCGGCACGGGGACCGTGTGGGGCCTGTCCGGGATTGCCGCGGTCCTCTCGAACCTCGTGAGCAACGTGCCCGCCGTCCTGCTCCTCGCGCCGACGGTCGTCCTCGCGCCCGCGGCGGACCAGCGGGGCCTGTGGCTCGCGCTCGCCGCGTCCTCGACCCTGGCGGGGAACGCGACGATCATCGGGGCGGCGGCGAACATCATCGTCCTCCAGGTCGCATCGAAGGCGGGGGCCGAGGTCACATTCCGGGAGTTCGTGAAGGCGGGGCTGCCGACGTCCGTCGCGACGGTCGCGATCGCGGCCGCGTGGCTGACGATCGTGTGACCTCCGAACGTTTTTGTGGTCCCTCCGCGTGGCGGGGAACGTGGCGGACGAACCGGACCGCACGCTCGTGCGCGGACCCTTGCGCGAAGCGGTGGTCGACGGGCCCTGCCCATATTGCGGCCAGCCGGCCCTCGTGATGCGCTCCCTGCCGCTCGAGATCCCGTACTTCGGCGACGCGCTGCAGACGACGGTGTCGTGCGGGTCGTGTTCCTACCGCCGTGCGGACCTCCTCCTGACGGAGCGGGGCGAGCCCGTCCGCCATGCGCTCCGTGTGGAAAGGAGCGACGACCTGAATGCGCGCGTCGTGCGGTCCACCTCCGGGACGATCCGCGTCCCCGAGCTCGGAGTCGTAATCGAGCCCGGCCCCCGGGCCGAGGCGTTTGTGACGAACGCGGAGGGCGTCCTTCGGCGGCTCCGGGATATCCTCGAATTCGCGCGTCGCAACGCGGACTCGGACGCGGCGCGCCGCCATGCGGAGCGGGCAATCGCGGACGTCGACCAGATGATCGCGGGAAGCCGGGCGTTCACGCTCATCGTGGAGGACCCGACCGGAAACAGCGCAATCATCCACGACCGGGCGACGAAGAAGAAGTTGAGCGCCGGGGAAGCACGACGGCTCAAACGCGGGACGCCGGACTTCTCCCTCTCCCGCTAGCGCTTCACGGTGATCGGGATGACGGTCTTGCGGAACTCGAGCTCCGCGATGTCGATCGGGTCGACCATCCCCGCGGGGACTTCGATCAACAGGGGCGCTCCCATGGAAATCTGGAGGGCACGAGCGCCAATGATCCGCGCGCGTTCGAAACGGGTGTATCGGATCGCCTCCGCCGCCATGGAACGCACCCGGGGTGTCCGGCGGGAACGCAGGTCCCGTCTTTAACCTACCGTGGCCCGCGCGGGAGCGACGCCCATGGGGGCTGCGCCCCGCTACCGTGCATCCCCGATGACGAGGGCATCGGGAACGATAATCACCCCGCTGGATTCAAGCGCAAGAACGTCGAGCGTGGAAGTTCCATGGAGTCCCCCCGCCGGGAGATCAAGCTCAAGATTTGCGTCGTCGGCCAGTCCCGGGTCGGCAAGACGTCCCTCATTCGCCGGTTCGTGCACGACCAGTTCGACGAGAAGTACCTGTACACGATCGGGGCGAACGTCTCGAAGCGGACGTTCGACCTCGTGCTCCCGGGGAGCGACGACCGATGGTCCCTCGTCCTCACCTTGTGGGACATCATGGGCGAGAAAGGGTTCCTCGACCTGCTCCGCGAGGCGTACTTCCAAGGCACGTCGGGCGTCGTCGCGGTCGCGGATCTGTCGCGCCCCGAAACGTTCGAGGAGGTCGACATGTGGATCGGCGCAATCAAGGAAGTCGCGGGGACGGACACGCCCGTCATCCTCGTCGCGAACAAGCTCGACCTCGTAGACCCCCGGAAAGTGGACTGCTCGCCCCTCACGGCGACGGCCGCGCGGCATTGCGCGCCGCTCCTGCCGACGAGCGCGAAGATCGGGGAGAACGTGGAGAGCGCGTTCACCCTCGTCGCGAGGCTCGCGATGGGAACCTTGTTCCATCAGCGGGAGCCTCCCTTGGCGGCGGCGAAGCAGTAGCCGGCCCACGTCCGGACGGCCCGGACTTGGACCTTGGTGGACCGCATCGCGGGCACGCGTCCGCCTTCTCCGCGGACACGAACATCCCGGACCGCTTCGGCCCCCGGCGCAAGACTTCGTGCATGACGCCGGACGCCAGGCGACCCCGTCGCAGAGCCGCGGAAACGGGCGCGGTTCCGCAGCGTGAGAATCGCGAACGATAGTCGCCCGCCAACCGTCTTATACGCCGCAATCCACGATCGATAGAGTTTCGGCGGGAAACTCTACGAGGGGTAGACCTTAAGATGGCGCCGGGCGACCCAAAGAAAGCACTCGAAGCCCTTGCGAGCGAGCACGGGCTCCCGATCCTCCGATTCCTGCAGGGCCGGGACTGGACCCTCGCGAGCGGAGTCGCGGAAGGGCTCGGCGTCCACACCTCGACCGCGAGCAAGTACCTCGCGATTTTCCACGATGCAGGGTTCCTCGAACGGCGCCCGCACCCTGCGAAGCGGCCGACGTTCGCCTTCCGCCTCCGATCGCCGCTCATCCGCCTCGAGTTCGACCTCGGCGAGAGGGTCGAAAGCCCGGACGCGGCGGACCTCGCAAAGGCGTTCGCGGGCTCCCTCCTCGACGCCGCCCACAAGGTCGGGGGCGCCCGGCTCGCCTCGAACCTCGCCGGCACCCTGTTCGAAGGGCCCGACTGGCGGCGCGCCCTCGACCGGCGGTTCCGGTTCGCGCCGGACGCGCGGACCGCGATGCACATCCTGCTCCAAGACGCGCGCAAGGCGTGCGGGGATGTCCTCGGGCCCGCGGCCGCGGGCCGGCTCGTCCGCATCGCGTTGGAAGACGCGTCGGAGGGACGACAGGACGTCGTGGAGGCGCTCGGACTCCAGGAGGATGTCGCGTGACCGTCGTGCGCACGGTCGCGGCGGCGATCCCGCGGGCGCCGACGGGCATCGAGGGGCTCGACACGCTGATCCAGGGCGGGTTCCCCCGCCACAGCGTGAACGTCGTCGCGGGACCCGCCGGGAGCGGGAAGACCCTGTTCGGCCTCCAGTTCGCGTACAACGGCGCCGCGCGGTTCGACGAGCCGGCGGCGTACCTCGCGCTCGAGGAGAACCGCGAGAGCATCGAGCGGGTGGTGGCGACGTTCGGCATGGACCTCGCCGCCCTCGAGGCGACCGGCAAGTTCGTCCTCGTCGACCTCGGCGCCGTGCGCGCCGGGAGCTCGCGGGACGGCATTGCGGTCGGGCTGCGGGAGTTGGAGGACTTCCTGCGCAGCCTCATCGCCTCGACCCACGTCCAGCGCATCGTCATCGACTCCATCTCCGCGATCGGGCTGCGGTACCGGAGCCTGCCCGACCTGCGGGAGGAGATGTTCGGCTTCACCCGCTTCCTGCGGGAGTCGAAGGTCACGACCCTCCTGTTGACGGAATCGCCCGAGCAGGGTCGTCTGACCCGGTTCGGGATCGAACAGTTCCTCGCGGACTCGTTCCTCCACCTCGCGCTTGAGGAGGTGAAGGGCGACCTCCGCCGCACCCTCACGGTCCGCAAGATGCGGTTCACGCGCCACGACACCGGGAAGCACCCCGTGCACATCACGGCGGCCGGCCTCGTCGTGGCGCAGGAGCGGGTCGCATGAGGGTCACCTCCGGCGTCCCCGGCTTCGACGCCCTCGTCCAGGGCGGCTTGCCGAAGGGCGCGGCCGTCATCGTCCAAGGCCCGTCGGGTCGCGAGAAGGACGCGTTCCTCTTCCAGTTCGTCGTCGAGGGGCTGCGCAAGGGAGGCGCGGCGCTCGTCGTCCTCTCCTCCGTGTCCCCAACGACGTACCAGAACGACCTGCGGGTGTTCGGCGTCGACGTGGACCGCGCGATCGCGGAGAACCGCCTGAAGTTCGTGGACTGGTTCTCGTACAAGGAGGAGACCGTCCACGACGTCGAGGCGGACGGGCCGACGTACAAGGCGTCGATCGACCTCGCGAACGTCGGGATCGCGATCTCCCGGGCGATCGCCTCGCTTCCGCGGGACCTGGAGCTGCGGGCGGCCGTAGAGATCCTGTCCTCCGCGCTGAGCATCTACGACCTGCCGAACGTCTATACCCTCGCGCAGTCGACGAAGGCGAAGCTCGAGCGGTTCGGCTTCACGTCCCTCTTCGTCGTCGAGAAGGAGATGCACGACGAGCGGACGTTGTCGTCCCTCCACCAACCGTTCGACGGGGTCGTCGACATCGAGCGGCTTCGAGAGGGCGACGCGATCGTCCGCAAGGTCGCCGTGTTGAGCCTGAAGGCGACCGCCGCGCAGTTGAAGTACGTCCCGCTCGAGGTCGGCCCCGACAACCTGCTCCGGATCCCCACGGTTTCTGAACGGGAGCGGACGCTCCACCACCAGGAAGAGCTCATCCGCACGAACCCGCGAGACCCGAAGATCTGGCTCGCGACCGCGCGGAACCTGAACGCGATGGGCGAGCACGAACGCGCGCTCCGGTGCGTGGACGCCGCGCTGTCCATCGACGCGAACGACCTCGACGCCTGGCGGTTCAAGGCGGACGTGCTCGAGGCGCTCGGGCGCCGCGCGGAGGCCGACCAGGCGCGCGTGCGCGCCGCGGGACCGACCGCCGCGCCGAAGAAGGAGGACCCGATGACCCACCTCCTCGCGACCGTCGAGCAGCGTTTGGCGGTGAACCCGCGGGACGCGGACGCCCTGTTCGTGAAGGCGGCCGCCGAGGCGAAGTTGGAGGACTTGGCCGGCTCGATCGCGACGCTCGAAGTCCTCGCAAAGGTCGACGAGGCGTACCCGGGCCTGTGGGTCCTGAAGGCGAAGCTCCACGCGCGACGCGGGGAGCGGGAGAAGGCGAAGGAATCCCGCCTGCGCGCGCAGGAAGTCGAGCGGCGCGCGGAGCGGGCCGCCGTGCGGGAGCGGGAAGGGCCCCGGGTGACGCCCGAGGCCGCGCCCACGCCGAAGCCGATCTTTTTGTGCCCGAAGTGCGACGCGGTCGTCGGCGAGGACGACGCGAAGTGCCCCTCGTGTGGCGTGCTGTTCGAGACGCCGGAGAAGCCGGAGGGCCGCGAGGTCCGGCCCCCGCCGACGCCCCCCGCGCCGCCGCGCAAGGGCCTCACAAACGGCCTCGTCCGTGAGACGCAGAAAGGAGTCGGCCGGACGAACGGTCTCGTGAACGGGACCCGGGGGCGAACGAACGGGCTCGTCAATGGGACGCGTGCGCGCGGACGCACGAACGGGTTGGTCAACGGAACGAGAGGCCGCACGAATGGACTTGTGAACGGTACGCGAGGCCGCACGAACGGTCTGGTCAACGGTACGCGGGGCCGGACGAACGGCCTCGTGAACGGGACCCGAGGGCGAACGAACGGGCTCGTCAACGGGGTGGGCGGACTCCGTGCCGGCCTCACGAACGGGTTGACGAACGGCTCCGGGTTCACGAACGGCCTCGGCTCCGCGCGGCTCCACCGGGAGGCGAAGGTCGCCCGCTGGAAGCTGTACGTCATCCCGCTCCTCAGCACCCTCATGCTCCTCGTCCCGCTCCTCGGGCCGGCGACGCCCTCCCTCGACCTGTACCCCATCGCGATTGACGGAAACGCGTCGGACTGGAATCCCCAAGCGATCGCGGCCCAGAGCCCGGCCGCCCTCGCGAACCCGAACGTGGACATCGTGCGGTTCGGCATCGCGGACAACGTCGCGTACCTCGCGTTCCTCGTCGAGGTGAACGGGACCGCCCTTCGCGGCGGCGGCACACCGCCCACGATGGATACGTTCCGCATCTTCCTCGACGTGGACCGGAGCGCGTCCACCGGGTATCGGGTCTCCGGCCTCGGGGCGGACCGCATGCTCGAAATCTCCGGGTGGAACGGCAACGTGAACGATGGCAAGTTGTATGAGTGGGACACGAATCGCGACGGATCCGATTGGCGGGGCTGGATTAAGCCGACGGGCATCCAGGCCGCCGTCAGCGGTGCCCTCCTCGAGACGCAGGTCGACTGGCTCGCGGTCCTCCCGGAAAAGGCCCCCGTCTACGCAGCCCTTCACGCACGCGGATACGACGGCACGGAGGACACCGCGGAGTACGTCCTCAACTCCGGCGGGGGCAGCCTCCTCGTCGTCCAGGAATCCGTCGCCGCGACGGTGCTCGCCTTCCCGAACGAACCCCTGTTAGGGGTCGACCTGAGCGCGCACGGGCGCGACATCTCCGTCAGCGGGTTGAGGGTCACGCTCACGGGCTCCGCGCCGTTCAACACGGTCCGCGCCTTGCGCCTCATCGACGACCAAGGCACCCTCCTGGAGCAGCGCATCCCCATCGACCGTCGGGTGCCGTTCCAGTTCGCGGAGCGAACGATTGCGGCGGGTTCCTCCTCTCGCTTGCTCGTCATTGCGGAGACGGTCGCGACGAACGGCCTCACCCTCGGGGCAGTCGTTGCGAGCCCAGCGGACGTGACGACTCAGGAGGCTCCCGTCTCCCTCCGCCAAATCCCGTCCGCTCGCGACGTCGGGTACATCGGATCGCCGCCGGCGTCCCCCGCGATTGACGGCGGATACGCGGAGTGGACCGTTGCGACAGCAGATCCCGCGGGCGACGTGCGGAATCCGAGGATCGACCTGACGGGATTCGCGAGCATGGCCGTGGGGGCATCCTCCCACTTCTTCCTCGAGGTCTCCGGCCGACTCCTCGGCGGGACGTGGGTCGCGGAGGGGAACCGCCTCGTCCCGCAGCCCGGGCCGACGACCCAGCCGGACCAAGACCGGGACACGGTCCCCGACGCGGTCGACCTGTTCCCGCTCGACTTCAACAACGACGGGATTCCCGACACGCAGACGAACGGGGACTACGACGGCGACGGGATGACGGATTACGGTTACCCCGGCGGCATCGACGTCGTACTCGAAACGACGATTCCTGCGACGTTCCCCGCACCGTACGCGGGGCGGGAGGTTCGCATCTACATCGGCCCCACGGAGCGGCCGCCGATGCCCCGCGAGGATGCGGTCCGCGTGTTCGTGGACCTCGACAACAGCACGGCGACGGGCTATGGGATCGCCGGGCTCGGCGCGGACCGACTGGTCGAGATTCAGGGGATGGACGGAACGGTGGCCTCCGGCGCCGCCTTCACGTTTGGCGGCGCGTCGCCGGGGGAGTGGTCATGGTCGCTCCAGGGGAACGTCACGCTCTCCCTCGGCTACCGGGCGATGGAGTTCGCGGTTCCGGAAAGCCTGCTCGGCCCGGCGTCCCGCTTGTACGTCGAGGTCTCCGACACCCTCGCCTCCTTCGACTCCTTGGGCGGCACCCGCGGGCTCGTCCGCGCGCCTCCCCTTACGCGGGCAGCGGGCTGGGACCCCCCACGCCTCTTGGACATCGCCGGAAACGGCGTGTTCCGTCTCCACGACACGGCCCACTCCACGGAAACCGCGTGCACCGTGAACAAGGTCGCGTCGAGCAGCCTTGGCGCAGGTAACTTGAAATCCGTGACGCTGTCCTCGGGAGAATCCGCGTGTTGGTACGTCGACGAAACGACGGGGAAGACGATCCCCGCAGGGGACTGGGAATCCCTGCTGGACATCTCGTCCCCCGGATCCGCTTACCAGGACGGAGCGTCGGTCTCGGTACCCACAACGATAGGTGCAATCGACTCGATCGCGACAAGCCTGCCGGCAGGAACGAATCTGGTGATTGCGGCAATCCAGTTCGACAACACGGCCGGGGGTAATATCGGCATCTTGGCGGGAGACCTGGAGCTGCGGAGGGGGACGCTCGGCTCGGATCCCCTGCTCGCGGAAAATGAGTTCCGGTACTATGTCGCCGCCAATGGAGCCCGTAACGACGGGAATTTCGCGTTGCTCATCGGACGGGACGTGGGTGCGCCGAGCAGCCCTACGTACGCGGTCCGGGCTCAGGCCACCGCCACGGGGGTGAACGCCGAGGTCAAGTTCCTCGTCTTGAACGGGGTCCCCGCCTCCTCGTTCGGCGACGGGAGCTCCGTCGGCATCGGCACCTCCGAGACGACGTTGTTGTCCCACACCTCGTCCGTCGGCGCGGGGGACAACGTCGTCATCGCAGTCGTGCAGCTCGACTCTGCGACCGGGGGGGACCAGACGATCGCCGCGGGGAATGTCAAGCTCAAGAGGAGCACGACGACCCTCACGTCGAATGAGCTTGCAATCACGATCAGGGACCAGACGAACGGCGAGGATTTCCCCTTCTACGTGTTGATCGCGAGGGACGCGAGTGCCCCCGCGAATCCGACGTACGACGTGACGGCCCTCCACAGCGCGACGGGCATCAACGGAGAAGCGAAGATCCTTGTGTTTAACGGACTCTCGTCCGCAATCGTCGACAGCGGGAGCGTGACGGTGGGCACCACGAGGACCCAGGTCGGGCAAGTTTCCACGACGTTCGCTGCGGGCGACGATGTGCTGATTGGATCGTTCCAAATCCGACCAAGCGCGGACATGACCCTCGCGGCATCCTCCCTCGAGGTGACGCGAGTCGGTGGCACCGCCTTTACGAACCAGTTTGCGGACCGACTCGACTCGGTTAAGCCGAACGGTTTGTCGCACATCATCCTGGGAAAGGAAAGGACAACCGCCGCGAACGCAACGTACGAGGGGGCTGCGACGGCTCCGGCCAACAGCGCGACAATGGAGCTGAAGCTGGTCGCAATCCACGTCAACGATACCGCTGCGACGGAATACGACGTTTACTTCGAGATCTGGAACCTCAACACGGACACGGTCGCGGAGACGATCGGATCCTGCCTCAACGTGACGACGTACGGGGACGACGTGAGGTGCCTCGTATCTGGTGTCGCTTCGAAGACGATTTCTTCGACACAAGCTGCCAGGGTTCGAATCGCCCACTCGTCCTCCTCGGGGAAGGTGACCATCGAGTACGACGCCACGGCCAGCTCTGGAAACTCGAGGGTCACCCTGCCCATTCCGGAATTCTCCGACGCCTTCGTGCCGGTCGGCATGGTCGTGGTTGCGGTAATGGTTGGAGGGCGCTTGCGACGGAGACCGAAGCAAAAAGGCGAGGCGTAGACCGTGGCTCGATTCGGGCAGTACTGGAAGTCGTCGGCATCGGAGACGTATTTCTTGACCCCGGAGTTCGAACTCCTCGTGATCCCCCTCCTCGGCATTCTGTTCGTCGCCTTCCGGCGGCGATGTGCGAGCCGGACATCCCGGAAGGGAGCCACGTGAAACCCCGTCCCTCCCCGACGAAGACCGAGCGCGTGGAAAGCGCGCTCGCCGCGCTTCGCGCCTCCCCTCGCGACCCGCACGTGTGGGCGGACACCGGCGACCTCCTCACGGAGGCGGGGGAGTTCGCGCTCGCGATCCGGGCGTACGACACGGCGCTCGCGATCGACCCGCAGTTCCACCGTGCGCACATCGGGTTGACGATCACGCTCGAGATCTCGGAGGAGGACATGTCCCGCCGGGAAGCTCCATCCCATCTCGCCAACTTGTGGACCATGTTGCGCACCCTCGACCTCCTCCTCGACCGCCTCCGCTCGGGGCGGAGGGCGTTCATCGACGTGCAGGCCGTACGGTTACAGCGCATCGCGGAGCGGCGACTCGCGAACGACCCAGACGACGCCGACGCGTTGTTCGTGCGGAGCGCGTTCCTCGCGCGGGAAGGCAAGTTCGAGGACGCGATCGCGTGCCTCGACCGGCTCACGAGGACCCACGGGGATCACCCCGGCGCTGCGGAATTCCGCCAGCAGCTCGGGGA
>JACQPO010000177.1 GCA_016207545.1 Methanobacteriota archaeon
AACTGCCCGAGATCAATCGCATCATGGAGCGCCTCCTCGACGGCGGCTACCGCGCATCCGTGCCGGCGACCGCCTCCGCATGAGAGTTTCGCCCTCGTGCATGAATCCGAAACCATCGCGTCCTCACCCCTAAGAATCACGGGACAACGGTTGTACGTCGCCCGCAAGGTTGGTCGCGCGGGCGACCGTGGCCGAGTCTTACAAGAAGGAGGTCTTGATTCTCGGAGGCGGGGCCGTCGGGAAGACGTCCCTGATCCGCCGTTTTGTCGTCGACAAGTTCGGCGACGAGTACGTCACGACGATCGGCACGAGGACGACGAAGAAAGACATCACCCTGCAGGCCGACGGCACGGAATGGAACCTCTCGAAGGACGGGCTCCGGAAGGTCGTCGAGTACCTCGCGGAAGTGGAGCGGGGGTTCAAGCCCGCAACGCAGGTCGCGGAGAACAAGAACCGCCGGCTCGCGTGGGTGCGCAAGGCGAACTGAGCGGCCGTCGCCCCGAGTGCGATCAGCTCAGAGGCAGCGCGACGTACGGCCCATCCATGAACGCGGGCCTCCCGTGTCTTGCGGCGTGTTGGCGGTAGTAGTCGCGAACCCCGACGCCGCTCGTGACGCGAAGGACTTCGAGCCCCCACTCGTCCCTTGCAATCGCTTCGCACTCCTCGAGGAGGCGGCTGCCGAATCCGCGATGCTGCCAATCCTGACCGGACGCCGCGTGGATCGGCACGACGTTTCCGAACACTTTCAGCTCTCGGAGGTATGCCCCTGCGGCGCCGTGGCGAAGGCGCGCGTATCCGATGAGCGACTCGTCGGGGAGATCCAGGGAGAGGAATACCTCGCGGCCGTCCGAGGCGTCGTAGTCGAGGCGATGAAGCGCGACCTCGCCCACGGTATACGCGCGCTTCCGCAGGCCGACTTCGCGGCACCGGACGCACCGGCATCGTTTCCCGTCCGCCGCCAGCCGGACCCCCGCAAGTTCGCGCACGTTCCCCACCGCCAGCCCCGCGACGACCTGCGGGACGCCGATTTCCCGCTGGATTCGCTGAATGCGCACCCACGGTGGCACGAACGCCTTGACCGCCACCAACAGAGCGACGACGTCCTCCGTCGTCAGGGCCGTGTATTCGCCCCGCCGCCAGAGCTCATGGAGGCCCGTGCCGGGGAGGACGAGCGTCGGATAGATCTTCAGCATGTCCGGCCGAAACGCCGGATCCTCGAAGATTGTCCGGAACGATTTGAGATCCCGCCCGAGGTCGGAGCCGGGGAGACCGGGCATCATGTGGTAGCACACCTTGAGCCCCGCGTCCTTCGCGCGGCGCGTCGCCTGCCGCACGTCCTCGACCGTGTGCCCGCGGTTCACGCCGTGCAGGACATCGTCGAACGTGCTCTGCACGCCGAACTCCACACGCGTGACGCCGAGATGCATCGCGTGGGAGACGTCCTCCGGACCGAACCGTTCTGGCTTGGTCTCCACCGTGAGGCCTATCATCCGCGACTCCGCGGTCTCGTTCGCGATCATGGCGTCCCCGAGCGTGGGGCTCACGAACCCGTTGAGGCCGTCGTAGCATCCCTTGACAAACGACTCCCGGTACGGGGCGGGGAACGTCGTGAACGTGCCGCCCAAGATGATGAAGTCGACTTTATCCGTCGGGTGACCCGTCGCCCGCAGCTGCTCGACTCGCGCGCGGGTTTGGCGGTACGGGTCGTACGCGTACTGCGCGCCGCGCATCGCCGCGGGCTCGTTCCCCAGGTACGACTGCGGCGTGCCCCATTTCGGGCCGCCCGGGCAGTAGATGCAGACGCCGTGGGGGCACGGGAACGGCTTCGTCATCGCCGCCACGACGACAACGCCGCTCGCGGTCCGGGACGGCTTCGCTCGTAGGAGGGGCTCGAGGCGGGGGCGCACGGAGGCGTCCGCGGCGGCCAAGACCTGCGAGTCCGTCGGAGGCGCGGCGAACACGCCCTGGCGGCACAGCTCCACCTTCGCGCGGTGCAACTCCTCCTTCGACGCGATGCGGCCGGACAAGAGGCCCTCGATGAGAGGTTCATAGGGTTGAGGCGTCGCCACGACCATCGAAGTCACCCGAACATCGGGCCCTCGTACTCCTTCGGCGGTTCCCCCTTCTTCCCCCGGTGCTTCACGCGCTTCCGCTGGGATTCCTTCCGACCCACGAAGGAGAAGTCCATCCGCACGAGGCGCACGTACGTGCGGTCCGGAAGGGGCTCCAGCTCGACGATGTTCCGCAGCGCGAGCGCCTTCACCGTCCGTTCGAGGGCCGTGGGGCGCACCTTGAGCTCCCGCTCCAAGTCGCGCAGGGTCACCGGGTACATTTCGAGGAGCAGGTGGATGATGCGCGCCTCGAGCGTGTTCTCGAGGATTTCGACGGGCATCGCGCGCGGATATCGCGGCCCGGGCTTAAGGTTGGGGTCGGACCGGCAGGCTTACACGTTAATACGACCGGCGGCTTGGAT
>JACQPO010000178.1 GCA_016207545.1 Methanobacteriota archaeon
AGGTGGGAGCGGTGGCGGGGGAGGCGTGGTGGAAGCAGGCGCTCGCAGAGATGATCGGCGCCTTTGCCCTCGTCTTCGTCGGCGCGGGCTCCGTGGCGGCGACCGCCGGTCTGACTGGTGAGGACGCGCTCGTGTCGCGGGCGCTCGCGCACGGGATCGTCATCATGGCGATGGTGTCTGCAATCGGCCCGATTTCCGGAGGGCAGATCAGTCCAGCAGTGACAATCGGCTTGCTCGTAGGCCGCAAGATCAGGCCGGGCCTCGCAGGAATCATCATCGTCTTCCAGCTACTCGGCAGCATCCTCGCGGGCTTCCTGCTCCTCGCGATTTACCCGCTGAAGGATGGCGGCCTGGGCACGCCGGGCCTCGGCGGTCCGATCGCGGACTCGCCGGGCATGGGCATCGTCGTGGAGCTCGTGCTGACGTTCCTGCTCGTGTTCGTCGTGTATGCGACCGCGGTCGACCCGCGGGGCACGTTCAAGCAAATCGCAGGCCTTGCGATCGGTCTCACGGTCGCGATGGATTGGTTCGTCGGCGGGAACCTCACCGGTGCGGCGATGAGTCCTGGGCGGTGGATCGGGCCTGCGGTCGCGACGGCGCACTTCGAGAATTGGTACGTGTACTGGGTCGGGCCGCTCCTCGGCGGCGCGCTCGCGGGCGCGGTGTACGCGTGGCTGTTCCTCCCGCGTTCGGCCCCCGCGGCCTGAACCGCGAAGCCGGCCCGACCCGATTCACTCGTCTCTACTCCAGACCCTTGTCCGGCAGGACCAGCCAGGACGGCGGTCCCCTCGGGGTCTCCCCGCCCAACCAGGTCGGAGGTCCGCGCGGCGGTTCGCCCGCGAGCCAGCTCGGAGGTCCGGGCGGGACGCCGTTCGTCTCCCTGCTCGGATGCCCACTCGCGTCCGCGCCATGAATCCCGAAGTCCGCCGAGACCATACGCGCCAGAGCGACGGCCACGACGGAGAGCCCGAGAACGGCCACCGCCATGGCGCCCACCAGCCATGTTCGTAGTTTCATGGCACCACCGCCAACACGAACCGCCAAGCGAGATAAACGGATTGTGGTGCAGTCCTCAAATTGCTTCGTGATCGCGCGCTGGCCGCGGTCTAGCTTCGCGTTCGCACCCTGGTTACAAAACGTTTAAATGAGGGCTCCCAATCGCGCGCGTCGCCATGATTCAGGGGCAGCAGCCGCCACGGCCTGCGACGGCGACGGGCCCCGCACCTGCGGCCCACGAGGGCCGCCCAAAGTTCCGGGCGGGGCGGCACTTCGTGAAGGTCCGCAACGTCGAGTGGGTCACCCCCACGACGTACCTCATCTACTTCGTGATGGACGACAACGGCCCGAGCCCCGTGTTCGACTTCCAGCCCGGACAGTTCCTCTCCCTTTTCGTGGAGAAGGACGGCAAGGTCATCAACCGCCCGTACTCGATCGCCTCCGCGCCCCACGAGAAGGACGCAATCGAGCTGTGCATCAAGGTTGTCGAGGGCGGATTCATGTCGAACTTCCTCAAGGACCGGCAGCCGGGAGACCGGTACCGGATCATGGCGCCCCTCGGCGCGTTCATCCTCGAGGACCCCGTCGAGACGGACATCGCGTTCATCTCTACGGGGACGGGCGTCGCCCCGTTCGTGGGCATGGCGAAGCACATGATTCGCCACAACCAGATGGACCACGACGTCTACATGTTCACGGGCGTGCGGTACGTGAAGGAGCTCCTGTACCACGACCTATTCCTGGAATGGGAGCGGAAGTACCCGAACTTCCACTACGTCCCGAACATCTCCCGCCCGGAAACGCCGGAGTGGAAGGGACGCGTGGGATACGTGCAGAAGGCCGTGAAAGAGGCGATCAAGGATCCTGCGAACACGCACACCTACATTTGTGGCCTCCACGAGATGGTGGAGCAGACGAAGGACCTGTGCCAGAAGATGGGCTTTGGCGCGGTCCGCGTGGAGAAGTGGGACTGAGCCGTCCGAGCGTTTATCGTCCTAGGCGGCCGTTACTCCCGACGTGTCTGCGGACAACCGCGCGGCCTGGAACGCCATTTCGCGGGAGTACCAGGCAAAGCACCGGATCCCCACGGACGATGCCCACTACGGCCCGCGAATGCCGACAGAACGGCAGCTGCAGCTGATCGGCGACGTGCGCGGCAAACGCCTCTTGGAAATCGGTTGCGGCGGAGGACAGTGCGCGATCGCCTTTGCGAAGCGCGGTGCAATCGCCGCGGGCAAGGACCTATCCGAGGAACAGCTCGCATTCGCGCGGGCTCTCGCGGAGCGGGAAGGAGTGCACGTGGACTTCCATCACGGGACTGTCGAGGACCTCTCCGAATTCGGCGACGAGACCCAAGACGTCGTTTTCTCCGCGTGGGCGCTTCCGTTCGTCGAAGACATCGCGCGGTGCTTCCGTG
>JACQPO010000172.1 GCA_016207545.1 Methanobacteriota archaeon
CGCGGGCATCTACCTGTTGGCAGAGCCGCTCACCGTGCCCGCCATCCTCGGAGGCCTCATGGTCGTGGGTGGCGTGTACCTCGCGCAGCGCGCGCAGTGAAACCCTTTTACGGCTCTGTGGCCTTTGCGCGGCGGGTTGGCATTGGATTCGAAGAAATTGGCGGCGCAACTCAGGCGCAATTTCGCCCGCGACGTGAAACGCGTGCAGCGGATGATCCAGCAGCCGAGCATCTCCGGCGAGGGCCGCGGCATCCGCGAGTGCGCGACGCTCGTGGCGGCGTACCTCGCGGAGGCGGGCGTGGAGTCGCCCACGCTCGTGGAGACCGACGGGAACCCCGTCGTGTACGGGGAACTCGACGCCGGTGCGAAACACACGCTGATCGTGTACATGATGTACGACACGCAGCCCTTCGCGGGGGAGACGTGGTCCCAACCGCCGCTCGACGCCGCGCTCGTCCCCTTCGACCCGTTCCCGCAGGTCGTGATGGGGCGTGGGGCGATCAACACGAAGGGCCCGATGGTCGCGTTCTTCAACGCGCTCATGGCGGCCAAGGAACTCGGCGAGCCGCTGCCCGTGAACCTGAAGTTGGTGTGCGAGGGGGAGGAGGAGCTCGGCAGCCCCCACCTGCCGCAGTTCTTCAAGGAGAACCTGTCCCGCCTGCGCGGGGCGGAGGCTGTGCTCTACCCGGGCGCCTCTCAGGATCGGAACGGGCGCGTGAAGATCTGGGGGGGGAACAAGGGCATCGTGTACTTGGAACTCGTGAGCAGCGGGGACCGGTGGGGCCGCGGCCCGCTCGCCCACGACATCCACAGCTCCCACAAGGCGTGGATCGACAGCCCCGTCTGGCGGATGATCAACGCGCTCAGCACGATGGTTTCGGAGGACGGGAACACGGTCGCCATCAGAGGATTCTACGACGACGTGCGCGGGCCGACCCCCGAGGAACATGAGATCGTCCGGGAGCTCGCTCGCACGTTCGACCCGGACGTCATCCGGATGCAGAACAAGGTCGAGCGGTTCATCGACGACCTCGAGGGCGTCGACCTCCTGGAAAAATTCCTGTATTCCTCGACGCTGAACATCGATGGCGTCTGGGGCGGCCACACCGGCCCGGGCACGAAGACCGTGCTGCCCCACGAGGTGCGGGTCCGCGTGGACATCCGCCTCGTCCCGGACCAAGTCCCCGACAAGGTGTTGGCCGCCGTTCGTAACCACCTGGACCGCTACGGGTTTCCGGACATCGAGATCCAGGTCCACGACAAGTACGACTGGTCGCAGACCCCGCTGGACGCGCCGATCGTGCGCGCCGTGCGCTCGGCCTACGGGCGGATGGGACACCCGCCGGAGGTGTGGCCCCGCGCGGGCGGTAGCCTCCCGATGTACCTGTTCACGAAGGATCCGCTGAAGCTGCCCGCCCTCTCCGGCGGCCTCGGCCACGGGGCAGGCGCCCACGCGCCCGACGAGTACATGGTCATCGAGGGGACGGATAAGGTCGCAGGCCTGATCGAGCAGGAACTGTCGTACCTCACGATCCTCGAGGCGTACGCGGAGATCGCGCGATGACGTGGTACGTCCGCCGCGCATCCCTTCGGGACAGAGACGCGCTCGTCAAGCTATGCACGGTCTCGGTCGGGCCGGATGATTACGTGGTCCACTTCCTCGACGACATGATCTTGAAAGAAGTGGTCAACGTTGCGCTGGGTGGGGATGGCCGCGCCATCGGAATGATGGCATACCGGCGTTGCGTCGACGGCGCCGCGTGGCTCGGGCAGGCCCGGACCCATCCGGACTTCCGCCGCCAGGGCGTCGCCCGCGCCCTCGTGGACAGCTTCGTCGGCCTTGCACGCGCCTCGGGCGTGCCCGCGTTGCGCCTGTGGTCGGAGTCCACGAATCAGGAGGCGATTGCCTCGTTCACCGGGTGCGGGTTCAAAGAAATCGCGCGGTTTGCGCGGGTCGTCGGACCCTCCGCGCGGGGGAAGGCGAAGGCGGCGCCGCGGACGTTCGATGAGGACCTGTGGCGGCAGATCGCCGGTTCGACGATCGTCGCGCGGGGCAGGGGGTACGTGTCCCACGATTGGACGTTCGTGCCCGCCACCCGGCCCGTCGCGTTCGTCCTCGTGTCCCAAGGCCTGTTCCGTGCGTGGGACGGAAACCTGTTCACAATCGCGAGGCCGTCGGGAGACCTCGAGCAGGCATTCGCGTTCACGATGTGGTCCGGAAGGCCGTCGGAGTTGCTTTCCGAGGCGTGCCGCCAAGCGGCGATGGTGGGGCGGGCGCACGTCGAAACGTTCCTCCCGCACGACCGCGACCTGCTCGCGGAGGCGCGACGCGCGGGGTTCGAGCCCGGCTCGTGGGGCCGCGAGGCGATCTTCTGCGAACTCCCGGTCACCGCGGCGACGTTCACGCGCCGTGTGCGTCCCACGTACGGAGAGTTGGCGGGACAACGCGGACAGGGGCACGGCCACGGGGACGCGCTCGGCTGGGCCCGCTGGAACGGTTAGCGGATTCGTTCAAGTTGGAACGAACCGATCATGAGGGCCTTGTTCGTGAACTTGTAGGGAACCCAATCGCGCGTCTGCACCTCGCCGATGCCCGCGACGGACAACGTGGTCTTCCCCTTGTCCCGCTGGAAGTGGATCGCGCCGTCCATGAGCTGCTGCAAGGACTCGAGCTGCTGGTCCGTGTGCATCCCGCGCTCAAGGGCGAACGCGGCGACGCACTTCGACTGTCGGAGCCGGTTTGCGAGCCGCTGCACGAACGCCATCGCGGTCTTGTCGTCCGTCTGCGAGGTCGACGAGGACAACGTGAGGAACGCGAACCGGAAGTACTGCGCGTTCTTCAGCCGAAATTCCTCCTCCGCGCGGTCGATTGCCTCCACGATGCCGTCGAAGTCCGTGGCGTTCGGCACGAGGTACGTGTGGCCGTCCCTCGCCAACTTCTGCGTCGGCGTCGTGCCGGACGCGTCGATCCATCGGACGAGGCCGAGCTGTTCGTACTCGAGGAACGTCGGTAGCACGGGGGCCATGTCCTTCGCGATTTCGACGGGCGGCTTCGACGTCGTCACGATGATTGCGGGCGCGCTCGCCCGCAGGCCCTCCGCGATGAAGTTGAGGATCGCGATTTCCTTGCCGAGGAACGAAGGGCCGACAAACAGCACGTTCGCGTTGAGCGGGAAGCCTCCGTACAGGAGGTCGTCGAGCCGCGGGGTGCCCGTCTTCAGCTTCGTCCCCGCGTCCTCGCTCACCTCGACGGTCGCATCGACCGCCTCCCCGCCGGGGCCAGGCGCCCTGGCCGCGAGCGCCTTCAGCTGCTCGCGCATCGCCATCTCGCGGGCCTCGAGCTCTTTCTCCTTCTGGTACATCCGACGCTTGAACTCCTCCTCCCGCTCCCGGAGCGCCTTCTCCCGCAACTCGTACACCGTGTCGGTGTCCGCCTCGAGGATGCCCGCCGCGGGCGCCGCCGGGGCCTCGCGCTCCTTCGTCGTCATCTCCAACTCGCGGAGGGAGATCTCGCTCTCCTTCGCCTCGAGCGACTTCTCGCGGGAGAGGATCTCCCGGTACTTGTCCTGAATCCGCTTCGTCTCCGCGCTGAGGTTCCCCTGCCACTCCCGCAGCTTCGCCTCGCGCGCCTCGATCTGCGCGAGCCGTCGGGAGACGTCCTCCTTCGTCGACACGAAGTCCGCCTCCCGCAACTTCGCGTCCTTGAACAGGGCGTTGTACTCCTCTTCCCGGGCTGAAAGCTGTTGCTGCAGCTCGCGGAGCTCCTTCCACTGCCGGTCGATTTCCGACTCCTTTTCGTGGATGCCCGCCTCGCGGTCCGAGAACTCCTTCTCGCGCGCGACGAACTCCTGCTCCCGCGCGTCGAGCGCCTCCCGCTCCTGGGCGAGCGCCGCCGCGTACGCGTCCGCGTCCGTCCGCTGCTGGTCGAGTTCCTCCTTCGCCTGTCGCACGGAGATCTCGAGCGTCGCCAGCTCCCGCTCCTTCCCGAGCACCTTCGACTCCCAGTCCCGGAGCTGGGCCATCTTCGCCTTGATCTCCGTCGTCTGTTGGGCCTCGAGCTGCTCGATCTTCAGCTTGACCTCGCTCTCCTTGAGCTCGAGCTCCTTCTGCCGCCGGATCACATCCTCCCGGCGGGCGTCGAGCTCCTGGGCGTCCTTTCGCACCCGAGCATCCAAGTCCCCGAGCTGCGATGCTTTGGCCTCGACGGCGCGCTCCCGCGAGGCCACGTCGATCTGCGTTCTCTTGATCTCCTTCTCCCGCTCCGCAAGCGCCGCCTCACGCTTCCCGAGGCTCGCCTGGGCCTCTTCGACGTGTGTGCGGACGACCGCGACCTGTTTCTCCTTGAGGTTGAACTCCTCGACCTTCGCCTCGACCTCCGCCCGCATCTTCGCGAGCCGCGATTCAAGGTCCGCGAGGCCCTTCCCCTGCGCGTCCATCCTGGCCTGGATCCCGTTGAGCTCCTTCGCACGCGCCTCGAGATCGCCCTCGAGATCCCGCAGTTCCTTATCCTTCGCCTCGAGGTGGGCCTCCCGCTCGACGTACGCACGCTCCCGGTACTCCAGAACGCGGAGCTTGTTCGCCATGTCCTGCTTCAGCAGAGTGACCTTCGTGTCGCTCGCCTTGAGGATCTCCCGCTGCTGCGCCTCGCCCGCGGAGGCGATCAGGTGTAGCAGGGAGCCCGCGACGACGATGAAAATCGCATTGTACGCGAACAGGAACGTGAGGCCCGGCGTGATGCGGCTCTCGTCCGCGACGCCGACAAGGGGCACGATGACCATGGAGATCGGCAGGGCGAGGGACGCGACGATGCTCGCCCCCTTTCGGAGGCCGAGCCCCTCCCACGTCATCGCGAGGGAGACGAATGCGAGGGACAGGCCGAGTACGGAGGCGGGGTACATCCACAGGGCGAGCCATGCGAGGTCGATCACGTACAGGTGGTCGAGCAGCGCGAGGACGAGGAACACGATGGAGACGGCAAAGGCGCCGAGGGAGGAGAGGAAGTGGGCGGAGCGGAAGCCCATCCGGTAGGGGCCGAGCTTTTTCGCGACCGTGAAACCCGCGACCGCGAAGCTCGTCGCGAGGAGGGGAAACCACAGGACCATGTGGAGCGGCCGCCGGAGGTTCGCGAGGAGCGGCGGGTTCGGGTTGCTCGCGAGAATCGAGGCGAGGGAGACCGCGAACACTAGGACGAGGCCGCTCGCGACGCTTGCGACCTGTGCGAAGCGACCGAGCTGGAGCTCGAGCTTCGCCCACCGGTCGCTGTCCTCGCCGCTCAGGTGACGTTCGTGCCACTCGCGCATGTACGACTTCTTCCGCGTGGACACGGGCGGGGGCAACGGCAGCGGCCGAGGCTTCGTCTTCTTGGGAACCGGCGGTGGAGCGCTGCGCTTCCGAGCCATGAAGGGCCTGCCCGGTGGAGGGGGGTGAGCGGCTCATCCGGACACCCGGTACTTATAATTGCTCCCAAGAATGGCAATGTGTGAGAACCGACCGCGCCCGCCCCATCATGTCTTGACGCGAACGCACAACCCGGCGTCGTCGAGGACGACGTACGACCCCCCGTTGTGGATGTTCCTCCCCTGGGACCTGTTTCTCCAGCTCGCCTTCGCACTCTTCTCCCGAGATCCGCGGGAAAGCCTTTTCCGCAACCGCGGCTTGCGCTTGGCGGTGGTCACATGATCGAGGTAGGCAAACCCGCGCCGGACTTCACGCTCGTCGCGGACGACGGTCGCAAAGTTTCGTTGAAAGACTTCCGCGGGAAGAAGGTCGTCCTGTACTTCTACCCGAAGGACGACACCCCAGGATGCACGACGGAGGCGTGCGGCTTCCGCGACGTCCTGCCCGACGTGTCCTCGGAGGGCGCCGTCGTCCTCGGCGTGAGCCGCGACGACACGGACTCCCACGTCCGGTTCAAGGAGAAGTACGGGCTGAACTTCACGCTCCTGAGCGACCGGGATGCGAACGTTCACCGGACGTACGGGGCGTGGGGGGAGAAGGTGATGTACGGGAAGACGGTCGAAGGTGTGATCCGCTCGACCGTGCTTGTCGACGAGGACGGGCGCATCGCGAAACATTGGCCCCGCGTGAAACCCGACGGACACGCGGCGGAAGTCCTCGAGGCGTTGGCGGCGACGAAAGGTTGATGCCGCCCAAGCCGCTCGCGCCCGCGATGGCGCAGGCGGCGCAGGATGTTCCTCCCTGGGCGGAACCGCCAAAGACAATCGTTTACACGGACGAGTCCCTCCGCGAGCGGCTCAACGAGAAGCTCGTGTACCAGGCATACGTGACGGAACAGGACTGGGCCGCGCGGAAGTTCTACCCAGGGAACAAGCTCATCGTCAAGCTTAACGACGAGGTCATTGGGGAGGGCCAGGTCATCCTCGTCGAGGCCGCCCCCATGGGCCGACTCACCCGCCACGACGCGACGGTCAGCGGATACCATGATGTGGAGGACCTCGTCACCGCCCTCCGCAGGCAAATGCCGATGGAGAAGAAGTGGGAGAACACCGAGGTCTACAAGATCCTGTACCGGTGGCTCTGATCACACCTTTGAGCGCAGCGTCGCTTTCCAAGACCCCGTCCCGTCGGGCAATGGGGTCCGCTCGAAATCCTGATACAAGTTGGGCCACGTCCGCTTGCAGACCTGCCCAACCTGGTCGAACAGCAAGCGGATCTCGACCTCCGCAGAGGGATCCGTCCTCATCTCGATGACCCACCGAAGCGTGCGGTGGTTCGCGGACCAGATGATGTTAGTCGCGAGGCCGTCGGGCAAGATGCGCCGGAGCGCGGACGTCATTCGCTTCTTCGCGTCCATGTTCATCTTGGCCCAAGGGATCGTCTCTGCGAGCCGCAAGTAAGCCTCCTCGGATCGGCGAGCAGCGTGGATCATGGCCTCCTTCTGCTCCTCAGAGAGCTCGTCGGGAAGCCACATCTTGATCTCCTTCAGGCGGACGTATCTCAGCGACTCCTGGCTAATCGCGACGCCGACGCGGTGACGCACGAGCTCGTGGGTGAGGACCCGGGACACGTTCAGGAACGCCCAGTTCGTCACGCCATGTTCCAAGATGCTTCCGTCGCCCTTTAGAAGGATATTTTCCAGGTACTCCCTGTTCGTCCCTCGGATTTTCGAAACGTTCGGGTTGAGACCGATCTCGAAGGATTCGTAGCACAGCCGACCCGCGAGTTCGATGAGCGATTCCGCGTTCGGGGGCGCGTCTAGAAAGCGTTTCGCACCCTCTTCAGATACCTCGAGCTCCTGCAGGAGTTGCCGAACGCCGTTCGGATCCACCTGGGTCTCCGCGAGCAAGATAACGACCGGGCGCGTGAGCTTCATGTCAGGGTACCCAACCGCACGAGGGACAAAGGCGTTGCGGTCGGGTCAGCGAACTTCCGGGAGGATGCGGCCATGACCGGAGGGTTTAAGTAACGCGCCGTATGAGTCCGCCTCGATGTTCCGGCGCGAGCGGATCGGCGAGAAGGGCGAGACTTGCGAGAAGTGCGGGCGGGAGAAGGTGTACTTCGTCCAGCACGCGCATGGGAACTATCCGATCCTCGACTACGTGTGCCCGAGTTGTGACCTCGGCGGGGAATACGCGATCGATTGGGAGAAGGGCGGCGAGAAGGTCAAGGACGAGTGACGATCGCCGCCTGCACGCCAGAGCGACTAAGCTATGTCACCTCGTGACATGACCGGCGGTCGTCGATGAGCCCGGACGAGACGGGTCCAAGGAAGGTCCGTGCACTTCGCGTGAGTGGGTATGCGTTCGGCCCGTGCACCGCGTGTGGGAAGGAGACACGCGCGCTCGTGATGTTCGACGACTACGGCTGGGGCGTCGAGTGCCTTGAGTGCAAGCACGTTGAGCGCGTGGACGAAGTCGAGTACGTCGAGGGCGGCGAGGAGTCCTAGAGGACGCCGCACCGCTTGCAGGTCCCGTGGCCCAGGCAGGCGTCGCACTTCCGGCGGAACCCGAGGGTCGTCCGCCAGCCGGTGCCGCCGCATTCCGTACAGAATCCGGTGTCGTCGCACCAGTCGCACGGCCGCTCAATCCGCCGACGAGCGGTGGTCAGGTTCCGCTTTCCGGTCTCGAGCGCGGGGCCTGGCGGGACGGTCCGCTCAAGGGCGCGCATCGCCTCTTCGTATACCGCCAGCGCCGCGGCGCGGTTTCCGCGGTCTATCCGGAAGAGGGCTTGCGCCTTCAGGGAAAGGGCCTTCGTGTGGTTCGGGTCCACGGCCAGGACCCGGTCGAACGCCGCGATCATCTCGCGGAAAACCGCCTTCACCGCCTCGCTGTCCTCGAACGTCTCCCCGGGTTTCCCCCCCGCCTCGATTTCCTTGCGACGCATCTCCCGGGCGATCCCGGAGAGGCGGATGCCGTGCGCGAGGTACACGTTCGCGTACAAGTCGCGAAGTCGGTCGTCGCCGGGAGCGAGCGTCCAAGCTTCGTCCACGGCGGCTTTGGCGGCCTCGAACTGACCCGATTCCAGGTGGCCCTGCGCCTTCCGCGCGAGGTCTTCGATCGCCGCCACGCGGCGCACAACGGGCGCGCGCTATAAGAAATCAGAGGCGGTCCGTGATGCGCTGCACGACGTGGGCGAAGGCTTCGTACGGGAATCCGGGCGGGGAGCCGAGCCGTTTGCGGATCGAGATGCCCGCCAGCGTTGCCCAGGCCGCGTTCGCGATTGCCGCCCGGGCGAGCAGGTCTTGTTCTGCCTTCGGGGCGTCCCCGTCGAACGTCGCGCGGAACCCGTACGCGGCGCTGACCAACCGCTTCCAGTGGCCCACGCCCGCGAGCCCCTTCCCCTCGAGGAAGTCCGCGAGCGTGCCCCTGTACGTCTCGAAGTTCGTCTTGCGGGATTCCCATTCCGTGACGACCTCGAAGCAGCCCGCGTTCGCGCACACGCCGATCGTCACGCTCCCCATCTCCTGCTCGAGGCATTCCCCCACGCGCGCGTAGTCCCGCCGGCGCGCGGCCTCCGCGGCTGCGGTCAGGAAGTACGCGTGGCTCAGGAGTTCGAACAAGGACTCCCCGCCCTCCTTGTTCGTCGCGGATAAGGGCTTCGCAAGGGACTCCGCATGCCTCCGCAGCTTCCCGCCAGCGCGCAGGAACGCGTCGAGCGCCTTCGCATCGCGAACGACGTCCGCGAGAAGGTTGGCGGCGTCCCCCTTCCATCCCGGGGACCATAGAAAGTCGTGCAGCTGCTGTTCGTCCCGCTCCAGACGTTTCTCGAGCGCTCGGAACGATGCCATGATCTGCCCCGCACCCCAACGGCGCTCCGGGGTTATGGCTTTCACGCCTGACCCGCACGTTTGTAGGTGTGTAGGAAGGGTTTATTAGCAACCCGTCCGTGATTCCCGCATGGTAGTGGCTATGGCGGCCCCCGTGCACCTCACGGACCAAGAGTTCGACGCGTTCGTCGCGAAGCATCCGCTCGTCGTCGTGGACTTCTGGGCGGAGTGGTGCGGTCCGTGCAAGGCGATCGATCCGATCATCAAGGACCTCGCGGAGAAGTACGACGGAAAGGTCGCGTTCGCGAAGGTCGACGCGGACGAGAATCCCGTGAAGATCCGCATGTACGGGATCATGGGCATCCCAACGCTCCTCGTGTTCAAGGGCGGGAAGCTCGTCGACTCGGTCGTCGGCGCGGTCCCGAAGGCGACCCTCGAGGCGCGGCTCCAGAAGCACTTGTAAACTGGGGCCGATTCCTTTATGTACAACCCGTCCCTTGGGTGCGTCGATGGAGTCTTTCGTCCAGCGGCTCTCGAAGAAGCGGGAGACGGAGCAGGCGATTACCGTGCTCCCCGTCCTCGACACCCGGAAGGAGCACGGGGGGAGCTGCGACTGTGGCGAGGCGGGCTGCGGGTCGGACGAGGGCGGCTGCTGCGGCGGCTGACCCGTGCATTCTCGAACTTGAGAATCAGCGGGGATAATCGATTCGGATTCTACATATAAGGTCGTATCCCTAGAAATCCCTCCGAGGAGGCGAGCGGTTGGATCCCCTGGAAGCGTCCCGCCTGGTGACGGACGAATACTCCGCGAAGATCTTGGTGGCCACGTTCCGACGGCCGCGCAGTGCGATTGAGATGTCCCGGGAATACAGCATCCCGATCGCCGCGTGCTACCGCCGGATTCATGCATTGGAGCAGGCGGGCCTCCTCAAGTGCGTCGAGCGCGCGCTGACCCAGAAGGGGAAGCGCATCTCCCTGTACAGCAGCCAGCTGAGGAACGCGTACATCTTCTTCGAGGGCGGCCGGCTCCGCGTCCGGTTCCAGCTCGCGTCCGGCGTCACGAAGGACTTCGGCGGCGACTGGAAGGCAGTCGACGTGGAAAACGTGACGAAATGACGCTGACCCCTCCTCCACAACCCACTTGGCAGGACCGAGACCCCCTCGTCCTGCCTCTTTATTGTTAAGCCCTCCTCACACGCCCTTGGGGCCTGCGACCTGCAGGCCCCTTCGGGCTTCCGGGCGTTCTCGCTCAAGCAGGATCGCCGCCAATTCGGACCGGGTCAGCGGCGCCGAAGCGACCGCGCAAAATCCCGGCATGGGGCGGATTGCGCCCCCGCGACTCCCTCATTATCAAAGGCTAGGACCTTTGACAATTCCTATTTATAGGCCGAACCCCGTCGATTGCGACGCCATGGACCGGGAGCGCCTGAAGTACCTGTTCCGGGAAGTGCTCGGCGTCGACGTCGACGCGATCGTCCGGCAGGTCACCGCGTCCCTCGCGATCGATCGCGCGAAGCAGGTGCGCGAGCACACGGAGGCGTGGAAGCAGTACATGGAGGAAAAGGGCGGCCTCGTGATCCTCCCGAAAAATGTCGTGGACCTCGGCAAACGCCCGAAGTCCTAGGTTCTGACGCGCGGGAGCCACCCGGGTTGGGGGATTTCTCTTTTCTTCATGGGTCAGCGCGAGCCCCGAACCTTTATGAGGGCACGGCATTTACCCGCGCGCGATGGGGGGCTTCAAGGGCCGCGACGTCCTGTCCATCGCCGACTTTTCCCGGAAGGACATCGACCTCATTCTCAAGGCCGCGAAGAAGATGGTCCCCGCCGCCCGGGGGGACAAGCCGAACCGGACCCTCGAAGGCAGGATTCTGGCGACCCTCTTCTTCGAGCCGTCCACGCGCACCCGGCTGAGCTTCGAGAGCGCGATGAAGCGGCTCGGCGGCACGGTCATCGGCTTCGCGGAGCCGATGGGGACGTCCGTCGCGAAGGGCGAGACGCTCGCGGACACGATTCGGATGGTCGAGTCGTACGGGGACATCATCGTCCTCCGGCACCCGCAGGAAGGGGCCGCGCGGTTGGCGGCGGAGTTCACGGAGCGCCCGGTGATCAACGCGGGGGACGGCGCCGGTCAGCACCCCACCCAGACCCTGCTCGACCTGTACACGATTTGGGACGAACGCGCCTCGATTGACGGGACGAAGATCGCCGTCGTGGGGGACCTGAAGTACGGGCGCACGGTCCACTCCCTGACCTACGCGCTGTGCAACTTCGACGTCGAGCTCATGTTCGTCGCCCCGCCCGGGCTGCAGATGCCGAACGAGGTCGTGGAACACGTGAAGGGACTGGGCCTTCCGCTGACCGTGACGGGGGACCTCGGGAAAGTCGTTTCTGAGGTCGACGTCCTGTACGTGACCCGGATCCAGAAGGAGCGGTTCCCGGACCCGCAAGAGTACGCGAAGGTCGCTGGGTCGTACCGCGTGGACCTCGCCCTCCTGAAGGAGGCGCGGAAGGGGCTCGTCGTCATGCACCCGCTCCCGCGGATGGACGAGATTGCGCCGGAGGTCGACGAGACCCCGCACGCGCGGTACTTCCAGCAGGCGTTCAACGGCGTCCCCGTCCGCATGGCGCTCCTGTCCTTGATCCTGGGGGGAACCGCGTGAGGGACCTCAAGGTCACGCCGATCAAGAACGGGACCGTGATCGACCACATCCCGAGCGGGATGGCCCTCAAGGTGCTCAAGGTCCTCGGGATCACGGGCGACGTCAGCTCGACGGTCTCCGTCCTCATGCACGTGCCCAGCAAGAGGCGCGGGGCGAAGGACATCGTGAAGGTCGAGGACCGGGAACTGAACCCGAGGGAGCTGAACAAGATCGCCCTCATCGCCCCGGCGGCGACGATCAACATCATCCGGAACTACAACGTCGCGGAGAAGCACACGGTCACGCTGCCGGACCGGATCGTGGGCATCTTGCGGTGCGGGAACCCAAATTGCATCACGAACGCGCGGGAACCCGTGGAGACC
>JACQPO010000173.1 GCA_016207545.1 Methanobacteriota archaeon
CTCCGGGACATGCGCACGCTGTTCGACGGCATCCCGCTCGACCGCGTGAGCACGAGCATGACGATCAACGCGACCGCGATGACGCTCCTCGCCCTGTACGTGGCGGTCGCAGAGGAGCAACGGGAGCCCGCGAGGTCGCTCCGCGGCACGACGCAGAACGACATCCTCAAGGAGTACATCGCGCGGAGCACGTACATCTACCCGCCCGAAGCGTCGATTCGCCTCGCGGTCGACCTCATCGAGTACTGCGCCCACCGCCTGCCCGGGTGGAACCCGATCAGCATCTCGGGGTACCACATCCGCGAGGCCGGCGCGACCGCCGTGCAGGAAATCGCGTTCACCCTGGGAAACGCGATCGCGTACGTGGACGCGTCCCTCGCTCGCGGGCTGAAGGTCGACGTGTTCGCGCCCCAACTCTCGTTCTTCTTCGCCGCGCAGACGGACGTGCTCGAGGAGGTCGCGAAGTTCCGTGCCGCGCGCCGCCTCTGGGCAGAGATCATGCGGGAGCGGTTCCGCGCGAAGGACCCCCGGAGCTGGGCCCTCCGGTTCCACGCGCAGACCGCAGGCGTCGCGCTCGCTGCGCAGCAGCCCCACAACAACGTCGTCCGCGTCACCCTGCAGGCGTTGGCGGCCGCGCTCGGGGGCGCGCAGTCCTTGCACACGAACAGCATGGACGAGGCCCTCGGGCTGCCGAGCGAGAAGGCCGTCCGCCTCGCGCTCCGCACGCAGCAGATCCTCGCGCACGAGAGCGGAATCGCGAACACGGTGGACCCCGTCGGCGGCTCCTACGCGATCGAGTCCCTCACGGACCAGCTCGAAGGCGAGGCGAGGAACCTCCTCGACCGGATCGACCGGATGGGCGGCATGCTCCCCGCGATCGAGAAGGGATGGGTCCAGCGGGGAATCGCGGAGAGCGCGTACCGGTACCAGCGGGAAGTCGAGGCCCGGCAGCGGCTCGTCGTCGGCGTGAACGCATTCTCGGAGGGCGAGTCGTTGGCGGTGGACATCCTGCGGGTGCCGCCAAACTTGGAGCGCAAACAGATCGCGCGCGTCCGCGCGGTCCGTCGACGGCGGAACGCCGCCAAAGCGAAGAATGGGCTGAAGCGCTTGCGCAAGGCCGCGGAAGGAGACGACAACCTGTTCCCCTCCGTCCTCGCCGCCGTGAAGGCGTACGCGACCCTCGGGGAGATTGGCGACGCCCTCCGCGACGTGTTCGGCGTCCACGCGCCACGGGACGAGGTTTAAGGCCCCCGCGCCGCATCCGGCGCGCGTGCGCATCGATCATATCGGGATCGCGGTGCGGAGCCTCGCGTCCGCCCTGAAGGTGTACGAGGCGATCGGGCTCCGCCCGGAGGCGACGGAGGACGTGCCCACGGAGGGCGTGCGGACCGCGTTCCTCCGCGTCGGCGACGCGCACCTGGAACTCTTGGAACCCCTCACCTCGGACGGCGTGATTGCGCGATTCTTGGCGAAGCGCGGCGAAGGGTTTCACCACATCGCATTGGCGGTGGACGACATCCTCGTGGCGATGGAGCAGGCACGGAAGCGGGGGTTGGCGGTGATCGACGAGAAGCCGCGGACGGGCGCGCGAGGCCGCTTGGTCGCGTTCGTCCACCCGAAGAGCACGGGCGGCGTATTGCTCGAATTCGCGCAATACCCGCGAACGTGAGAGTACTTCCGAAAGTAGGCCAAGCGTCAGCGCCTCTTCCTTCGGTGCATGGTCGCGGCGAGTCTCCTTTTGGGGTCGTCCCGTCCCTCCGGAGCGGCTCGTGCCCCGGGCCAACGCCACCAAACTTTGGGCCGCGAATCCCGCGACTGGACCGCGCCTACGTTACGACGCCCGCCGGTCTCCTCGGGAACCGAACGGCCTCGAGCAGGAGGTCGAGGAAGTCGTCCATCCGCATGAGCCGGTCCTCCAGGAACAACGCGGGCTGGAGGAGGGCTTTGAGGGGGACCCACAGGTTGGGCAAGATTACCGTGAAGAGGTGGAACAACAGGCGGACTGCGTAGTTATTGCTGTGTGGGCCCCGTTCGCCCTCTCTCTCACCGCAGCCCTGATAGTGGAATTCTGGCGAAGGCAATCGACGCGCCGACGAGGCCGAGGATTCCGGCTAGGACGATGAGGACCTAGAACTGTTTCATAACTGCCACTCCGTCCGGATCGCTACGTCCGGAGGCAACGCCGCTTGGAAGACCGACACGAGCTGCTTCGCGAACTCGCGCCTAGCATCCTTCGCGGTCACGCCCTCCCCCTTCCTCCGCTTGACATAGTCGCGGGGCGGCAACACCACGAACTCAAGCTTCTTCCGTTTCCCCTTGGGATCCGTGTACTCCGTGCGAAGCCGGTAGGTGCCTCCGCTCCTCTCGAGCCGGAGACGTTGAAGGGCCGCGTGCGGGACGGTGATGTTCTTCCTGTTCAACGCGAGGGCGGAGGGCTCCGTCCGTTCCCAATCCAAGGACCGCCTTCTCGCCGCCGCATCTGCAATCAGCGCTCCCACGGCGGCGCCAGGAACCGCTCCGATGACCTGCGCTACATTGCCAAAATTAGATAGGTCGGGCGCCGCAAATCCGAGGAACACCTGCGCTATCAACGTCCCCACGCCGGCGCCCAGAAATCCTCCGACCAAGATCGCTTTCTCGACGAGAAGGACGAAGATTGATCGATCATTCGTCAAGAGGACCGCGTATTCTTTCTTGCCGGAGCCCATCCAAACCTCCAGCCTTGGAATCGAGCCGACTTTCTCCTCCGTGAAACTCCTCCCCCGTCCGGCGACGGCCAAGGGCGGACCGCGCTTAATACCTTCGGGGTCGGCCTTCACGGGGGGTCGGCCGAAGTGGTCTGGGAGAACCCGGAGAAGGGGGCAGCTTTGTCCAGGACGCGGAATCGATTCTTGGGCAGAACTTCCTCCGGAGGGCGAAACCGGACCACTACCCAGTGGACGCCCCCACGGACGCCCAGGCGGCGCTCAGTGCGAGGCCGAGGACCAGCTCCCGCTCGATCGACCTCAGGGTGGGCGAGACGACTTCGAAGACCCGTCGGCCGCTCGAGGCCACCTTCCCTTCCGCCGCGACTCGCTCGTCCTCGTAGATGATGATCCGACCGGAGAGCTTTTCAGCGATTCGGTAGACGGCCGAAAGGTCTTTACGTCCGCGCCGGTGTGCCCGGCCGATGTCCCTGGCCGGGGCGCTCGTCTCCCTCGCCGCCGCGGTCGTGAGCCTTTTCTTCACCGCCACGGTCGCGCGGAAGTGGGCGGAAAGCCGGAAGCTCCACTACGCGGCGTGGACCGCGGGCCTCGCGATGTTCTCGATAGCGACCCTCGTGCAGTTCGTCGGCGAACTGTCCGGATGGAGCGAAGTGTTGTTCCGCACATGGTACCTCTTCGGGATCGTGAACGTGGGATACCTCGGCCTCGGCTCCGTGTACCTCGCGAACCGGAAGGCCGGGCACGGGTTCGGCGTCTTCCTGCTTGTGATGACGCTCGCGCTTGTGGCGGCGGTCCTCATGACCCCGACGAACGCGGAGGCGATCGCGCGGATGGGCGTCACGCGACCGCCGACGGGCGAAGGATGGTCGGCGAGCACGCCCCGCCTCATCACGCCGATCATCAACATCTTCGGCGCGGCGGCGCTCATCGGCCTCTCCCTCTACGGGCTGTGGAAGTTCCGCCTCACGTACAACGCGTACATCGCCGCGGGCGCGGTCGTCCTGTCAATCAGCACCGGGCTCACGCGGTTCGGGGAGGCGTCCTTCTTCTACGTGGGCCTCTTCGCCGGCATCGCGATCATGTTCGTCGGCTTCCTGAAGGCGGCCGAGTGGGCGAAGGAGCGGAAGAAGGCCGTACCCATCGAGCCCGCCAAAGCTCCGGCGCCGAAGTCGCAAAGTGTCGCCCAGCCCAAGTGAACGTTCTTAGCCCCGCTCCCCTTCCCGCACGGAGATGGAGCCACTGATCGGCCGCACCATCCTGCGCTTCGACGCGGTCGAGTCCACGAACGACACCGCCAAAGAGCTGCTCGGGACGCAGGCGGACGAGGGCACCGTGATCGTCGCGGACCGCCAGGTCGCGGGGCGCGGCCGATACGGTCGCGCGTGGTTCTCCCCGCCGGGCGGACTCTACTGCTCCATCGTCCTCAAGCCGGACGAGAAGCAGGTGCAGCTCCTCACCCTGATCAGCGGGATGCCCGTCGTGAAGGCGCTCCGCCACTGGTCCGTCCTCGCGACCCTGAAGTGGCCGAACGACGTCGTGTTCCAGAACCGGAAGCTCGGGGGCATCCTGTGCGAGGGCGTGTACCGCCACGACACGTTCTGGGTCGTCGCGGGGATCGGGGTGAACACGAACACGCCCCTCGACCGGCTCCCGGAGGAAGTGCGGCGCACCGCCAGCTCCGTGAGGGCGGAGACGGGCGTCGAGCTGTCGAACGAAGAGTTCCTCGAGTACATGCTCAGGGAGTACGACAAGGTATACAAGGCGAGCAAGACCGGGGCGAGAAACGTGCTCGCGCGGGAGTACATGGCCCTGTGCTCCACGATCCGGCAACGCGTAGAAGTTGCGACACTAGCCGAGAAGGTGCGAGGGACGGCGGTCGATGTTACGCCGCTCGGTGCCCTCGTCGTCGTCGACGAAAGGGGAAATCGCGTCGAGATCCCCGACGGTACGGTCCACTACGTCTGATTCTCCGGAGAGACGCCATCAGCCGCCCCGCAACTTGAGCACCCGGGCGACGTCCATGCGTGCAAGTCGCCAGGCAACGAAGAGAGACGCCACGAACATCGTGGCGATCACGAGGGCGAGCAGCAACAGCGACTCCAAGGGGACGACGAAGGGAAACGGCACGAGCTGCTCGCCTTCAAGGGACGGACCCGCGGGGAGGACGCGAACGCCCACGTAGGAAGCGAGGAGACCGACCCCTGTGCCAATCAGAACGGCTACAATCGCAATCGTGAGGGCCTCACCGAGGAGGATCGTCGCGGTCTGCCAGCGGCTCGCCCCCCGCGCGACGATCCCCGCGAACTCCGCGTCGCGCTCCAGGCTTGCGGCGTAC
>JACQPO010000180.1 GCA_016207545.1 Methanobacteriota archaeon
GATGCACCGCCACGACTGGGAGCACCAGCTCGTCGTCGAGGGCGGCCGCGGATACATGGAGACGGTCGAGGGCAGGGTCTCGCTCGCGCCCGGGGACGCTGTGTTGGTCGGGGCGGGCGAGGACCATCGGTTCATCCAGCGGGGGAAGGAGCCGCTGCGGTTCCTCGTCGTGACGCCGTTGTAGGAAAAGATTTAACGCGCGGACCCGTACGCCGCGAGCGTGCGCCTCGGAATCACGGAGTACATCGACTGCGCCCACCATCTTCCCGGCCATCCGAAGTGCGAGCAGCTCCACGGCCACACGTACCAGGTCGACGTGTCGATCGAGGGCGACCACCAGGGCGGCATGCTCCTCGACTTCGCGGATCTCAAGAAGGCCGTGCGCGAGGTCCTCGCGCTGTACGACCACAAGGACTGGAACGACTTTCTCAAGTACCCGACCGTGGAGAACATCTGCGATCTCGTCCACGGGAAGCTGAAAGAGAAGCTGACCTATCCGTTCAAGGTCCGCGTCTGGGAAGGCCACGGCAAGTGGGCGGAGTTGTAGGCGCGCCTGGCGAAGGTCACAGCGCCTCGGAGACGTACACCATGATCGCGATGATCACGAGCCCGAGCACGAGGACGACAATCTGCCCGACGTTGAACCGGCGTTGGAGCGCGCCGACCTCCGCCTGGTGGTTGCACGCCTCCTCCTCCTCCAAGTGGCGCGCGATCGCCTTTCCCGCGCCGATCACGATGACCATGCCATACGCAAACGTGGCGAGCGTCAGGAGGAGCGCCCCGAGCAGGATTCGGCCCCATTCAGTACCGAGAAGGATAACGCCCTGGAACTGCCCGAGGTACAGGTAGAGGATCGCGCCCGTGATGATCGTCATGATCGCGCTCACTGGGATGTAATGGATCGCGACCGGTAGGAGATGGCGGAGCACGGCCTTCCGCGCGGGCATGTCCACGCGCGGCAGCGCGACCCGCAGCACGCCGACACCGTAGAACACCGCGCCGATCCACATCACACCGAACACGATGTGAAGGAATCGGAGGACGATCCCCAAGATGTCGCCCACGAGGCCGGGCATCCGGGGAGGTCATAAGAACCCTTGGGGGGCGGCCCAAGGGTTTTTTGGCGACACCGCCTTCGCGGACCCGTGACGAAGCTCGTCGAGGCGATCGACGCGGAGGTCCGCGGCGACTTCGCAAAGGCAGTCGAGGCGTACCAGGGGTTGACGGAGGAGGGCTCGCCGCTCGATCGGATCGGGATCTACCAGGCGCTCGCGCGGTGTTACGAGAAGATGGGCAAGCTCGCGGAGGCCTCGCCGTGGCGGCGGAAGGCCGCGGAGGGGTACATGGCGCTCACGGACGAGGAGATGCCGAGGGAGGAGCGGCGGTACTATGCGCTCGTCGAGGCGCGCAACGCGGTCCAGGACTTGGCGGGGCATCCCGAGGCGCTCCGGGAGGTCGCCGGGGAATACAAGAACATCCTCGAGGAGAACTGGAAGGGCGGGCCCGAGGGGTTAACCCACGAGGGACTGTTCGGCGCGCTGTTCTTCTGGTCTCAGGGGGATTGGGCGTCCGCGATGAAGTACTTCTTCGACGTCGCGGAGGCCGTGAACGAACAGGCCGTAGAGTCGGACGATGAGCGGCTCAAGCTCCTCTCCCTCCGCGCGTACGAAATGGCGGAGGATGCCGCGACGAAGGCGAAGCGGCCGGACGTTGCGCGTGTCGCGGCCTTACGCGCCCTCGCGTTGCGCGGCGGGCCGCGGCCTCAAGCGTTGGGCGGACTCTAATGTGCACCCTCATCGCCCTGCTCGGCGTCGTCCCCGGCTATCCGCTTGTCGTCGCGATGAACCGGGACGAGTTCTACGATCGCCCGGCGGCCCCGCCGGAGTTCTGCGCAGGCACACCGCGCATCGTCGCGCCCCGGGATGAGCGAGCGGAGGGGACGTGGATCGGGGTGAACGAGCACGGGCTCGTCGCGGCGGTCTCGAACCGATTCGCGGGTCCGATCGATCCGACCGCGCGGTCGCGCGGCCTCCTGTGCCTCGAGAGCCTCGCGAAGGCGGATGTGGCGGAGGCCGCGATATTCGCGTCCGAGGCCTCCGAGCAGAACCGGTACAACCCGTTCAACCTCCTGCACGCAGACCCGCATCGCATCGCATGCACAAGCCGCGAGGAA
>JACQPO010000174.1 GCA_016207545.1 Methanobacteriota archaeon
CAGCTGTCCCCTGCGGAGCGTCCGGCACCGCCGGCAAACAGGGGGGTCGCGATTTTGCGGTGGATTCGGATCGTCAAGAACCGGCTTCGCCTCTGCCGGGAGGAGATGCCTGCCTTCCGGCGCTCGGAGCGGGTTCGCGGTCACAGGGTGACCGTCGTCCCAGAGAGGAAGCGGACGGCACGCACACGCATTCCCGACGGCCGGATGCCGAGGTCGACCGTCTCGCGTCCAATGCGCATCCGCCACCAATCCGCGCGGGGATTCCGGCGTTCCCGGTGAGGTCCCAAGGACCTGCTTCCCGGTCGCCGCCAGAATCTTCGGACTGTCCGCAGGTCGCCACGTGCGCTCCATCCGTTGATGCGCGTTCGCGGACAATTCCTGCATACCCGCCGCGCGTCCGGGGAAGGTCCGCCACCGCGAGCGTGGGCCTGCACCCTTCGCGGACGCGTCCCGCATGGTCCCTTTCGAGCAGGAAGGCGAACGGCCGTGTTGGTAGGGAGGCGTGGATGGCCATCCGCTTTGCCTCAAAGGACAGATGCGTTCCCCGTGTAAGGTAGCTCCTCCGGCTTCCGGCCGACCGACGTTTTAAGGGGGACCGCGATTACGGCGCGGATGGCGTACGCGTCCGTTCGCACCCTCTCCCCCGCGGATGACGGGAAGGAGGTGAGCGTCGCGGGGTGGGCGGAGGACATCCGCAACCTTGGCGGCATCGTCTTCGTCATCCTCAGACAGCGGGAGGGGACCCTCCAGCTCGCAGCGCGGAAGAAGGAGAACCCGCCGATTTTCGAGGCCCTCGCGGGCCTCGTTCGCGAGTCCGTGATTGCCGCCAAAGGCGTCCTCAAGGCGAACCCGCAGGCGCGGAACGGCTGGGAGGTCTTCCCGACGCAGGTCGAGGTCCTCTCCCGCGCGGAGGCGCCCCTCCCCCTCGGCGTCGTCGACAAGGTCGGGGCGGACCTGGACACGCGGCTCGACAACCGCGTCATGGACCTGCGCAAGCCGGAAAGGCGCGCGATCTTCCACGTCCGGGACCTCCTCATCGGCGGCATCCGCGAGTACCTCCACCGCCACGGGTTCGTCGAGGTCACGACGCCGAAGCTCGCCGGCGCTGGTGCGGAGGGCGGTGCGACGCTCTTTCGGACGGACTACTTCGGGAAGGTCGCCTTCTTGAGCCAGAGCCCGCAGCTGTACAAGCAGATGCTCATGGCGACGGGCCTCGACCGCGTCTTCGAGTTGAGCCCTGCGTTCCGCGCAGAACCCTCGGACACGGTCCGCCACGTCACGGAGTTCCTCTCCTTCGACGCGGAAGTCGCACCCATCCGGCACCAGGAGGACTTCTTGAAGATCCTCGAGGGGTGCGTCGCGAATGCGATCGCGTCCGTTCGCGAGCACGGGAAGCCGTACCTCGACCTATTGGCGGCGGATCCGAAAGCGCCCTCGCTCCCGATCCCGCGGGTCCCCTACTCGGAGGCCCTGGACCTGTTGGCGGTGGAAGGGAAGAACCTCCGCGACGGGGACGACCTCGACACGGAGGCGGAGAAGGTCCTCGGGCGCGTCATGGCGGCGAAGGGGCATGACCTGTTCTTCCTCGTCGAGTACCCGAGCGCGATCAAGCCGTTCTACGTCATGGTGAAGGAGGACGACCCGGACGTCTCGTACTCCTTCGACCTCGAGTACAAGGGGGACGAGATGGCGTCCGGCGGGCAGCGGGAGCACCGGTATGACCGCCTCGTCGCACGGATGAAGGGGGTAGGCCTGAACCCGGAGGCGTTCGAGTTCTATCTGAGGGCGTTCCGATACGGGATGCCGCCCCACGGCGGCTGGGGGCTCGGGATCGACCGGCTCGTGCAGAAGGTCCTCGACTTGCCAAACATCCGCGAGGCGATCCTGTTCCCGCGGGACCGGAACCGGCTCGTGCCATAGGTTCGCGGACCGCCGCCAAAAGGCTATAAACGCAGACCCCTATCCGCGTCCGATTCCTATGAAGGAATTCAAGATTTTTGTCAACAACAAACCGGGGGAGTTGGCTCGGGTGACGGAGGCGCTCGCGACGCACGCGGTGAACATCAAGGCGATCGCGAGCGAGGGGGGCACGAACAAGTCCTTCTTGCGCATCGTGACGAGTGATGTCTCGACGACGGAACGCTCCCTGAAAAACGCGGGGCTCCCCTATGAGCTGAACGAGATCCTTGACGTGGAGCTCATCGACCGGCCGGGGGAGCTCGCGAAGATCGCGCGGCGGCTCGCCCGCCTGGGAATCAACGTCGAATCCATCTACATCCTGGGGACGAAAGACGGGAAGACCCAGATCGCGATGGTCGTCAGCGACCCCGAGCGCGCGCGGGACGCGATTGGCGGGTAGTTTCGCGGACCCTGAGGTCCACCCTATATATCTTGCCTTCGTGATGCGGTTCGCCAAGGATGGGACCCCGATGCCCCACAGCGTGAACAAGGGGAACCGGCTGCAGGTTGCCGCCCGGAAGCTCCTCGAGTCGGACGGCTACGCCGTCCACACCGCCGTGCGCAGCGTGCAGCGGCTCGGGCCCCCCGGCCGACAGTTCTGGTTCAGCCAGAACACGGATATCTTCAACGCATTCGACCTTATTGCGACGCGGATGGAAGGGCCACGCCCCCTGCGGTTCATCCAGGTCACGACGGAAAACAACGTCTCCGAGCGCGTGAAGAAGGTTGACCCCGTACCAATCAGCCCCGCAATCGCGAGCGTGGAGGTTTGGGCGTGGCACGGAGGGCAGAAACGGCTTGACCGGCGGTTCAAGGCGAAGAAGGTATGGTTGCCGCGGAACTACTTCCAGATATACTTTAAGGAGCGGAACTGGGAGGCTCACCAGGACGACCGCGTGTTCGTCGGCGAACCGGTCCCTGCGGCGGCGAAGGCCGAAGCCAAGCCCTCGACCGGGGCGGCACCGGTCGCGATGGTTTCCAAAAAGAAACCTCAACCCCAGCCCCGATAGGCATCGTTTTTCCGGGTCCTCTTCTCCTCCCGGTCCGGGGAAGGCCATGGACGACGAGCAACTGCATCGGGCATTCGATCGGTTCGCGAACGCGCAGGTGTAGGTGGGCGAGTTGCCCGCGTGGACGCACATTCGAGGGCGTGTGGCCTGGTACGCGTACCAAGGCCCGTACGCGGCCATTGGATCCGCGTGGCAGACATTCATGACGAAGGTGCACGCACAGAAGATCCGCCCGATCGGTCCGCCGGGCGATGTGTACGTATGCGATCCCGACGACCGCAAAGCGGACGGGGGCGCGAAACTCACGACGATCCTGTGGGCGCTCCTCGAGTGATCGCGAGAGGCCCCTCAGCACTCATAGGGGTCTTCACGGAATCCGCTGACCCTCTTCACATCACGGGGGCGCCCGAGGTACCGATCTGCGCGGCAAGAACGTTGCGCCCTCCCCGGCGGCCGACGATTTCTCTCTTGATAACAGAGTCAGCACCTTTAACCCGGCCGGGCCCGTCGCTCCCGCGGCATGGAACTTCCTCCGGGGAAGCTCAAGAGGAAGCTCGCCGGCGGGAAGGGGGTGCTCGACGAGCTCCTGCGGGAGCTCCGGACGGACGCCTTCAACGGGTTCGTCCGCACCTCCGTGTACCGGGGCGATGCACCGGCGGACGGCGTGCTCGTGTTCCAGAACGGGCGCGAGATCCTCGCGGGCCACCGCGGGCCGGAACCCCGGAACGGCTCCGGCGCGGTCCCGGAAATCGCCCGGGACAGCCTGAGCGACAACGGCGTGATCGAGGTCCACTCGTACGATTATAAGACGTCCCACATCAGCGTCCCGCAGCTCGCGGAGACGTTCCCCGAGGCCCGGCTCCCGGAGGTGCCCGACTACGCGTCGATTCTCGCGAAGGTCGACCGGGAGGAGGCGGCACGCCGCGAGGCGCACCGGAGGGAGCAGGAGGAACGGCGGCGGAAGGAGCGGGAGCTGTCGGAACGGGAGGAGGAGCTGTTCCGCCGGAAGTGGGCGATCGAGCAGGAGCACGCACGGAGCCGGGAGCAGATGAAACAGCTCGAGGCGATGAAGGACGAACTCCTGCGGCTCCGGGAGACGAGCGCGACGGTCCTCCAACAGTTCGCAGAGTCCCGGGAACGGGACGGCACGTTGGCGGCGGAGCAACGGGCGGCAATCGCGGAGATCGAACGACAGCGCGGGGAGGTCGAGCAGCGACGGCTCGCGCTCGAGGCGCGAGAGAAGGACATCGCGGAAAAGGAGACGACCGTGGCCGCGCGGGATGCTGCGTTGGCGGCGCGGGAGGAGGAGCTGCGGAGGCTCCAGGAGACCCTCGCGTCCGAGCGGTCCCACCTCGGCGACTTGTCCCAGAACCTCGCCTCGGAGGCACAGAAGCTCGCCTCGAACCGCAAAGCCTTCGACGCGCGGGTCGTGGAAGCCCTCCGGAGGGAGGCGCAGGTCGAGGCCTCGGAGCGGAAGCTCGCGCAGTGGGAGGAGGCCCTGAAGCTTCGGGAGGAGCGGGTC
>JACQPO010000175.1 GCA_016207545.1 Methanobacteriota archaeon
ACGGGCCGTTCCCGCTTACCCTCCAGGCGCGCGCCCTGGTACGCGTACGTGGAGTCGACGTAGCGGTCGGACAGGACCAGTTTCCCGTCGTTCATCCACGCGCGGATCTGCGCGGAATGGGCTTCCCGGTCCGCCAGGAACAAGAAGGCCTCCGTGACCGCGTCCACGTCCCGCTCGATCGCCCACTTGACCGCGTCCCCGCGCCACGTGCGCGTGGGCTCCGTCGTCCGGACGACGGCCACGCCCGCGTGCTCGAGCGATTCCGCGACCCGTTCCGCGACGGTCGTCTTCCCGGACCCGTCGATGCCCTCGATCGTCGCGAACATTCCGGGCACGCCCGGGCATGGACGCGATTGCCATAAGCGTTGCCGGCCCGCGAACCAACGTTTTTATGTCGGTCGGCGGTTCCCGCGCGCGGCGGGGGAGGTCGGCATGTTCGCGGTGGGCTTGCGGCCGGACGTTCGACCGGCCGCGGAACCGGAGGAGCGGGTCGCGACGTGCCGCCGATGCGGCGTCCGCCTCGTCGTCCTCCCGGAGGACCGGCGCCTCGGATTCTGCTTCGACTGCTACGACCCGTCCGACGTCCGCGCCGCCACGTTCTAGGCCCGTAGGGAGGACATCCGTTCCTTCCGCTTCGCGTCGCGCGCCTTCCGCCATGCCTTGAGGTCCCGCTCGATCCACTCCTCGGGGCGCCCCTGCGCCCGCAGGGCCTCGACGTCGGGTTTGTTCAGGGAGTCCCAGAATTCGAGCTCCCGCTCCACGCGCGCCTTGAGCGCATCCGACGACTCCTTCAGCGGCTTCGACTCCTCCGCCTGGCCGCCGAGGGAGAACGCCCACGTCTTGAGCTCGTTGAGAAACGGCGTCTTCGCCCGACCTTCCCAGATGATCGTCGCCTTGATTGTGATGTTCCGTGCCTCGTCCCGTTCGAACTCCGCGCGGACGCGCTCCTTCCCGCTCGCCCAGACGAACTCCGTCATGTTGCCCCGCCACCGAAGGCGGTGCTCCGCGAGCATCTCCTTGAACGCGCCCTTGTGCTTGCTGTACTTCGGCCCGTCGAGGACGAACCGGAATCGCATGGCCGGGCAATCACGGGTGCGGCGGATAAGAACGTTGGTCAGCCGCTACCAGCTGACGCGCCGTCGGTCCTCCCGGACGATAGCGAACCGCACGATGGCGAACGCGAGCAGGGCGAGGCCGATCGCGCCGAGGAGGATCGTCCCTTCGCCGAGGAGGTTCGGATACAACGTGCTCAGGGACGCGACCGTGTTGAACGTGGCGTGAAGCACGACCGCGCCCACGTAGTACGGCAACGCCCGGTGCTGGCCCGGCCAGAGGTAGCTCCGGGCGATCCCGAGGCCAAACGTGCCGCTTGCGGACGCGTGGAGGAGGGCGCTCGAGATGCTCCGGACGCCGATCACAAGGAGGGACACGCCGATGCCGCCTTCCGGGGCGATGAGCGCGGCGAGGCCGTACAGGAGGTTCTCCGTGGCGGCGAACCCGAGCCCCGAGGCGGCCCCGTACACGAGGCCGTCCTCCGGCTCGTCGATGATCGGCCGGGCGAGGTATACGCCGACCCCCTTCGCGAACTCTTCCGTGATCGGCGCGACGATGATTGCGAGGACGATGAGCTGGAAGTTCGAGAACCGGCCGCTTAGGACGTAGATGCGGTCGACCTCGCCGACGAAGAGGATGAGGAAGACGCTCAGGACGACCGCGATCAGGACCGCGAACACGGCGCCCCACATGAACGTCCGAAGCACGCGGTGCCAAGGCTCCTGCCCGTATCGCTCCGTGCGCCGGACGATGCCCATGAAAATGAGGGGCGGCGTGAACGCGAAGATCGCGAGGACGATGAGCTCCGTCAGGGTCGCATCCGCCATTACTTATCCCTGGCGACGGTCACCCGCTCGCCGACCGCGGTCCGGGCCGCCGCGAGGCGGGCGACGGGCACGCGGAACGGGGAGCAGGACACGTAGTTCAGCCCGAGGCGGTGGCAGTACGCGACGCTCGCGGGGTCGCCGCCGTGCTCCCCGCAAATCCCGACCTTGAGTTCCGGCCGCGTCTTCCGCCCGCGCTCGACGGCGATCTGCATCAGCTTCGCGACGCCCCGTGGCTCCTCCTTCGGCTCCGCCGGGATCCCGTCGAGCGTCTGGAACGGGTTGTGCGGGAGGATGCCCTTCTCCACGTACTTCATGAGGAACTTGCCCTCCGCGTCGTCGCGGGAATACCCGAACGTCATCTGCGTGAGGTCGTTCGTGCCGAAGGAGAAGAACTCGCTGTACCGCGCGATCTCGTCCGCCGTGAGCGCGGCCCGCGGCACCTCGATCATCGTCCCGAACTTGTAGTCGATCGTGAGGCCCTGCTCCTGCACGACTTGTTTCGCGACGGCCTCGAGCGTCTCCCGCTGGTTCTTCAACTCGTTCACGTGGCCCACGAGCGGGATCATGATCTCCGGGTGCGGGTCCTGGCCCTCCTTCTTGAGTACGCACGCCGCCTCGAGGATCGCCCGGACCTGCATCTCCGTGATTTCCGGCATCAGGATGCCGAGCCGGCAACCGCGGAGGCCGAGCATCGGGTTCGCCTCCCGCATCCGCTCGACCGCGTGGAAGAGCTTCTCGACGCGCGGGAGCACCTGAGCGAGCTTCGCCACCGTGACCGCGACGTCCCCCTCCGGCAGCACCCGCTCCAGCTCCTCCTTGATCTCGTGTCGGAGCTTGCCGTCCCGGTCGAGGAGGTCCGGATGCGCGTGGGCAAGCCGAACGTTCGTCAGGAGGTGCAGGAGGTCTTCGTACTTCGGCAGGAACTCGTGGAGCGGCGGGTCGATGAGCCGGATCACGACGGGGTAGGAGCCCATGGCCTCGAAGATGCCGCGGAAGTCGCCCCGCTGGATCGGGAGCAACTTCCGGAGCACGACCTCCCGCTCCGTCCGCGAGGGCGCGAGGATCATCTCCTGGACGACCGGCAGCCGCTCCCTCTCGAAGAACATGTGCTCCGTGCGACACAGCCCGATACCCCGCGCCCCGTACGTCCGCGCGTTCCGCGCGTCCCGCGGATAGTCCGCGTTCGCCCACACCTGCAGCTTCGCGGCCTCGTCGCACCACCGCAGGATTGTCTGCAGCTCGACCTCTTTCTCGAAGTCGGGCTCGACCGCGGGGATGAGGTCCGCGAACACCTCGCCCGTGGCGCCGTCGATCGAGACGAAGTCGCCCTGACGGAACCTCTTGCCCGCAAGGGTGAACGTGAGGTCGTCGTACGACACGTGGAGCGCTTCACAGCCGACGACGCACGGGAGGCCGAGCCCGCGGGCGACGACGGCCGCGTGGGCGGTCGCGCCGCCTCGAGCCGTCAAGATGCCCTTCGCGTGGAGCATGCCGTGGACGTCCTCCGGCGACGTCTCCGTGCGAGTCAAGATGACCTTCAGACGCAGCTCCCGCGCGCGCTCGCGGACGCCCGCGTCGTACGTGGACGTGAACTGGCCGTATTCGACCCACCGTCCTTGCTCCGTGCGGATCACGAACGCCTCGGGGACGAGGCGGTCGATCCATGCGAGTCCCGTCGCCTTCTCTAGCTCGAGTTTGGCGGCATCTACGGTTTCTCGGACCACAGCGAGCGGGTCGTCGCCCTCCGCCGCGCGAAATCGCCGGGAGCCCAGGACCTCCGCGAGGTCCGAGTCGAGCACCGCCACGCCGGAGGCCGCCCCCGGGGATGCGTTGACGCCGTTCCCGAGCCGTCGGCCCGCCTTCACCGCGCCCTCCTTTTCCCGCGAATCGAACCGAGGCATGAGGAGCTCGATGACCTGCGTCGGCTCGATGCGAAGGATCGCCTCCTCCTTCGTGATGAGCCCCTCTTTGACCATGTCCACCGCGATCCGCACGGCCGCCTGCGCGGTCCGTTTCCCCGTCCGGGTCTGGAGATTCCAGAACGTACCGCGCTCGACCGTGAACTCCATGTCCTGCATGTCCCGGTAGTGCCACTCGAGTTTCGCGGCGACGGCCTCGAGCTGCGCGTAGATGTCCGGCATCGCGTCCCGGAGCGCCGCGATCTTCAGCGGCGTGCGGATGCCCGCGACGACGTCCTCGCCCTGCGCGTTCGGCAGGTATTCCCCGTACAGCCCTTTCGCGCCCGTGGCGGGGTCTCGGGTGAACGCGACGCCCGTCCCGGAGTTCGCGCCCATGTTCCCGAACACCATCGCCTGCACGTTCGCCGCGGTGCCGAGGTCGTGCGGGATGCCGTGGAAGTTCCGGTAGTCCACAGCCCGCTTCCCCGTCCAGGAGCCGAACACCGCCACGATCGCCTGGCGCAGTTGCTCGTAGGGCTTCTGCGGGAAGTCTTTCCCCGTCTCCTGACGGTACAACGCCTTGTACTCCCTCACGACGTCCCGGAGCATGTCCGGCGTGAGGTCCGTATCCTTCCCGCCCGCCGTCTTCGCCTTCCACCCTTCGAGGATTTCGTCGAACTTCCGGCCGTCGATGTGCATCACGATGCGGCCGTACATCTGGATGAGGCGCCGGTACGCGTCCCACGCGAACCGGTCGTCCCCCGTGAGCTTCGCCAGGGCCTCCAAGGTCTCGTCGTTGAGCCCGAGGTTGAGGACCGTGTCCATCATCCCGGGCATGGAGAACTTCGCGCCGGAGCGGACGGACACGAGGAGCGGATTGGCGGGGTCGCCGAGCTTCTTCCCGGCCGTCACCTCGACCGCCGCCAACGCCTCCCGCATCTGCTTCTCGAGGCCCGGCGGGAACCGCTCGTTCTTAGAGTAGAAATTGCACGCCTTCGTCGTAATCGCGAACCCCGGCGGGACGGGC
>JACQPO010000187.1 GCA_016207545.1 Methanobacteriota archaeon
CTGTGCCTCGAGAGCCTCGCGAAGGCGGATGTGGCGGAGGCCGCGATATTCGCGTCCGAGGCCTCCGAGCAGAACCGGTACAACCCGTTCAACCTCCTGCACGCAGACCCGCATCGCATCGCATGCACAAGCCGCGAGGAAGGGACGTGGGCGCGTCACGGGCTGATGGGCGCCAACGTGTTGACGAACGCCGGGCTCAACGAGGGCGATCCGCGGGAACAGCGCGTGCGGACCCTCCTCGAGGGCGCTTCGTTCGCGAGCTTGGACGTCGTCATCCAATCCCTGCGCCGCGCGTTGTCGGACCACGCGGACGCGGGCGGCCGCGCGATCTGCCACCACGGGGAGAGGGCGGGCACGCGGTCGCAGACAATCGTGGCGGTCAGCGCAGACGGGTGGGCGCACAACCGCCTCTGGTACGCGGACGGCACTCCGTGCACGGTGCCGCCAAAAGACTACTCCGACCGGTTCCGCTAGGGGCTCGGGCGGGAGTCGAACCCGCCTCCTCCCGCCGGGCACGTGGCCCTCCGCCGCCGCGATGGAACCCGGTCGGCTTCGACGGACCACGAGACGAACCCCGGTGGGGAGTCTCCGGCTTGCGCTACCGAGCCCAGGATGGAAAGAAAGGAGCGTCGCGGGATAAACCCTTACACGCTGATCTTGATCGCGAGCACGGGGCATGCGGTCTCGCACGCCATGCAGTCGATGCAGTCCGCCTCACGGATCGGGTCGGCCTTCGCGTCCTTGATCATCGCGGGCAGCTCGGGATGGACCTTGTGTGGGTTCGTCCCGGGGGTGTCGAACCACTCGAACACATCGACCGGGCACACCTCGATGCACGAACCGTCCCCGATGCAGATGTCGAAGTCCACCGCCACGTGAGTGCCGTGGATCCCGAGCACCTCCGGCGCCTCGACGGGGCCCCAGATGTCGTGCTCGAAGTGCTTGTCGACGACCTGCCGCTTTTGCTGGAAGTCGGGGTCGATGGCGACCATTCACTTGCCCCAAAGCCCCTACAAATAGGGACGTTATAAACCTTCTGTCCCAATGCGCGACATCGCGCCCGCACATCGTACGTCGCGGACGAAGTGTCTTAAGAAGTTTCCCCTTTGCCGCGTGCGTGCCCGGCGTGACGGACGTCCACGTCCACATCCAGCCGTTCGAGATGTTGAAGCCGGAGGTCCTCGAAGGGATGAAGCGGGAGCGCGGGAACTTCGACATGTTCCTAAGAATCTCCCGAGACCCGCACGCGTTCCTCGCCCACCTCGACGAGGTCGGGGTCGAACGCGCGTGCCTCATCAACTACGTCGCCCCAGAGGTCATGGGGTATACGGACGCGGTGAACGCGTACGTCGTGGGCTATGCAAAGGCGAACCGGGAGCGGCTCGTCCCGTTCGGGTCCGTCCATCCCCGCCACACGTCGGAACCGGAGAAGGCGATTCGCCGACTCATCCACGAGGACGGCATTGGCGGCTTCAAAATCCATCCGCCGCACCAACTCTTCGAGCCGAACGCGTATGTCGGCGGGAGCATGCCCGCGCTCCGCACGTTGTACGAGGAGGCGGAGGACGGGCGGGTGCCCGTGATGATCCACACCGGCACGTCGGTCTTCCCCGGCGCCCGCGCGCGCTTCGGAAATCCGTTGGCGGTGGACGACGTCGCGGTGGATTTCCCCAACCTGAGGATCATCATGGCCCACGGCGGCCGTCCGTTCTGGTGCGAGGAGGCGTTCTTCCTCGTGCGACGCCACCGGAACGTGTACATGGACATCTCGAGCATCCCGCCGAAGCGCCTGCTCCACTACTTCCCGCGCCTCCAGGAAATCGCGGACAAGACCCTGTTCGGCTCCGACTGGCCGGGCCCCGGCGTGCCGGGGATCGCCGCCAACCTGCGAGGGTTCCGCGCGCTACGGATCAGCGCGGCCGCGAAGCGGAAGATTTTGTACGAGAATGCCGCCAAGGTGTTCTCACGGTGAGTGGCGGGAAGCCTCGCCGCCGCGATTCAGCCGCGCATCGCCTCGACGTACTTGGCGGTGTCGTAGAAGCTCCTCACGCGAGTGATCCGGCCGTCCCGGAACGTCCACACGCGCACGATGTCGCTCTCGTACCGCCGCCCGTTCGCGCGCACGCGCCCGCCGGCGCGGACGAACTCCACGACGGTCTCGCCCTGGACCACGTACTCGTAGGGCTCCCACGCGTCGTACTCCAGCGTCCCGTTGAGGATGTCGAACCACCGACCGACGGCCTCGGGCCCCCGCCACGAGCCAGCCCACGGCAGAACCTCCGGGGGCCCCGCGGCCCACCACTCGACATCCGACGTCGACAACGCAACGACCGCGGTCTTCAGGCTCCCGAGGCGGGACCGGGACTCGTAGAGGCTCTGCAGGCTCTGCATCGCGTGCTCCGCCATATCCACACCCCGCAGGGGATCGCACCGGAGGGGGAAAAGATTTCGGGGCACCCAAACGCACTTATTCTTCCCTCGACTACGCTCGGACGAGGCGGACTCGGATGGCCTTCGCGGGGCGGGAGGTCGCGACCCTCGGC
>JACQPO010000183.1 GCA_016207545.1 Methanobacteriota archaeon
CGTCCCGCGCGTGGACTGGCAGCGCATCTTCGTGCTCAACGAGGAATACGAGCTGCTGAGCGAGTACGCGCTGAACGACGATTGCCCGCTCGACTTCGAGGACCTACAGCGGTCGATGCCCCTCGAGGGACTGAAGCACGCGAAGCCCGTGTTCCAGGGCGAGTACGCGTTCACGCCGTTCGAGGTCGACAACCTCCTGTTCGTCGTGCTCACCCGCGGCGTACCGCGGATCGAGGACCGCGGCTTCATCGGCTCCCTGTTGGCGGCCGGCCGCATCCATTTCGGGTCGCCAAAGTCGCCGTCGTGACGGACAAACAAACGAGTGCACCAATAAGCCCTATATCCGGTCCGTCCATCCACCCCCCGGGGAGGATGGTTCGGGCCGGTACCGCGCTTCTGGTAGTTGTCGTACTACTGATGGCATCGCTCGGGGCGTTTGGCGGCCTCGCCGCGGATGACGCGGCGGCATCGAATCCCCCAGGATGGGATCTTCCGCCGGTCCCCGCGACCCACGAGGGGAACGTGTGGACGAACATGAATCCGGCCGGCGGCCCCGTCGCCCGCGCGGAGCACGCGATGGCGTACGACGCGGAGTCGGACCGCGTCGTCATGTTTGGCGGCTACGGCACGAGCGCCCTCGGGGACACGTGGACGTACAATCTCAACACGAACGAGTGGAGGAACATGAACCCCACGGTCGCTCCGTCCCCGCGCGCGGCGTACCCCGCGATGGCGTACCATTCCGGTGCGGATCGAATAATCCTGTTCGGCGGCCAGGCTCGCGATGCCGCCGGAGATCCGGTCGCGAACGGGGAGACGTGGGCGTACGACTACAATGCGAACACGTGGACGAACGTGAACCCGACAGGAGCGCCCTCTCCGCGGTTCTCCCATGGGATGGCGTACGACGCGGAGTCGGATCGCGTCATCCTGTTCGGCGGATTCACGGGAAACTACAACGGCGAAACGTGGGCGTATCACCTGCAGACGAACACGTGGACGAACATGCGGCCCGCCACCGCTCCGTCCCCGCGGAGCGGGATGGGGATGGCGTACGATGCCGAGTCGGACCGCGTCATCCTGTTCGGCGGGTATCGCGGCGTGTTCGACGGGGAGACGTGGGCGTACGACTACAATGCGAACACCTGGACGAACGTGAACCCCTCGGGAGCGCCGGCCTCGCGCATCCCGTACCAGCTCGTATACCACGACGCGGCGGACGTCATGATCCTGTTCGGCGGCTTCTCCGGCGTGTTCCGGGACGATACGTGGGCGTACGACGACGAGACGAACACGTGGACGAACGTGAACCCTCCCACACACCCCGCCGGGCGATCGTGGCATGGCATGGCGTACGACCACGAATCCCTGCGCGTCGTCCTCTTCGGCGGGAACGTGCAGTCGGGCGCGACAACCGTGCCGACCCGGGAGGTATGGTCGTACGAGTTTTACCGCGTGCCCGGCGACCCCGCACCGCCTCGCGGCCTCCTGGCATTCCGCGGGAACCAGCAGGTGGAACTCGCGTGGCAGCCTCCGTTCTTCACGGGCGGCTTCCCGCTCACGGAGTACCGCATCTACCGCGGGACCGCCTCCGGCTCCCTCGCGTTCCTCGCGCAGGTCCCGCCCACGGACACCACGTATTCGGATCTCGGCCTCACGAACGACGTCACATACTTCTACGCGGTCACGGCCACGAATGCGGTCGGGGAGAGCCCACGGTCGAACGAGGTGTCGGCAACGCCGGCCGCGGTCCCCTCCGCGCCCCGGAACGTGCAGGCCGTGGGAGGCGACCGGCGGGTGAACCTCTCGTGGGACGCGCCCGCGGACGACGGCGGGTTCCCCGTCACGGGGTATCGCGTGTACCGCGGGACCCGATCCGGCGGCCTGGCTCCGATCGCGAACCTCGGCGCCGTCTTCGCCTACAACGACTCCGGCGTCGTCAACGGGGTCCCGTACTACTACCAGATCTCGGCGGTGAATCAGGAAGGCGAGGGACTTCGCTCCCCGGAGCTCGTCGCGACCCCGGCCGCGGTCCCCTCCGCGCCGCAGGACCTCCGCGCGGCCGCCTTCGACCGGACGGTCGACCTCTCCTGGAGCCCCCCCGCAGACGATGGCGGCGCGACGATCACGAGCTACCGGGTGTACCGCGGGACGGCTCCCGGGGCGGCGACGTTCCTCGCGGAACTTCCCGAACTGTCCTACGCAGACGGCGGGCTCACGAACGGGCAGACGTACTATTACGAGGTGGCCGCGGTCAATCGGGTCGGAGAAGGCGTCCGGTCCCCGGAGGTATCCGCGACCCCCACCGCGGTGCCGAGCGCACCCCGGAACGTGACGGCGGGGGCCGGGGACGGGGAAGTCCGCCTCGCGTGGGAGCCTCCCCTCGTCGACGGCGGGAACCCCATCACGGAGTACCGCATCTACCGCGGGCAGGTCTCCGTGGCCCTCGCGCCCCTTGCGAGCACGACCGGCCTCGAGTTCCAGGACTCCGCGGTCCAAAACGGACAAACATACTTCTACGGGGTCAGCGCGGCGAACGTCGCCGGGGAAGGCCCGCTGTCCGAGACTGTGTCCGCGGTGCCGCGAGGCGCCCCGTCCGCTCCCCGGGACTTGCAGGCGATCCCCGCGGACCGGAGCGCGATTCTGTCCTGGTCGCCGCCGCTCGACGATGGTGGCGCGTCAATCCAGGGATACCGGATTTCCCGGGGGCAGACCTCGGGGAACCTCGCCTTCCTCGTGGAAATCGGCGACGTCACGACGCATACGGACCCCGGCCTGACGAACGGACAGAGGTACTACTATGCGGTCGCGGCGTTCAACGAAGCCGGGGAGGGCCAGGCGTCCGCGGAGGTCACGGTGGTCGCCGGCGCGGACACGACGGACCCCACGGTTGCAATCGTCTCGCCCCCGAACGGCGCGACGCTCGCGACGACGACGGTCACGGTCACCGGCACCGCCTCGGACGACGTGGGCCTCGCGGTCGTGGAACTGAGCACGGACGGGGTGACGTGGGCGCCCGCGGAGGGCCTGGAGTCCTGGTCCGGCACGCTCACCCTGCGGCCGGGGTCGAACACGATTCGTGCCCTGGCGACGGACCTTGCGGGGAACACCGCTACGACCGCGATTGCCGTCACGGTCGTGACGGAAGGCGTCTCCCCCGCGGCGATCGGGGTCGGCCTCCTCGTCCTGGCGATGGCGACGCTCGCGGCGTTCCTCCTCTTCCGCCAGATGCGGAGAGGGAAGAAAGAGGCATGAACCGTGTGGTCTCACCTCTTGGAATCATGGACGCGAGACGAGTCGGAAGGCCTATGTGCGTGCGTTCGCCTTGGCGGTGATCGATGACGAGGAGGACGGTGTCGCAGGCTGTGGGTCTCACCCTGCTCGGCGCAGGCATCCTGCTGGCGGGCATCACCCGCACCCCAGGGTCCGCGATCACGATCGGCTTCTCGGACGTGAACATGGAGACCCACCCGTTCCTCCTCGGCGGGACAGCCCTCTTGTGGGTGGGCCTCGTCACATTCCTCGTCGGGAGTACGTCGTCCCGCGATCCCGTCACGAAGTCTGGCCCGGGGGTGTGAGGCTCCGCCGTCCGACGAGCCCCGTCGTCCTCAGCACGGATGCGGGGCCGGGACTACCGCCCGCGGGTCCCCGCGCTCCGTCGCCCCCGGCGCCCTTTCCGACCGCCGTGACGGTACCGCTTTTCCTTCGGGCGGGCGTCCTTCGGCGGCCGCTCTTTGCGCTTCATAGGAGGGCAAAAGGCCGCCGTGGGGAAAAGGGAGGGGGTCGGGCCTCGTTCCGGTGCGTGTATGGACACCCTTTAAATATTCTCCGGGATGATAACAGCCCAGAAAGGGATAAGCCCGCCCGCGGGCCCCTTTGCGAGATCGCTGTTGCACGGAAAACGAGCCACACGGAAACCGCGCGTGGGGAAGGCGGATTCTCGGGGAGGTGACGGCCCAGTCCAGACGCTCACCCGGTACCTCGTCTTGTGGTGGCACCTCCAGAAGCTGTACGTCGGCATCTTCGAGAACGAGACGGAGGCCGCGCTCCATGCGGCCGCGCGGAACGGCGTCGTCGTGGAGTTGATTGGCCCCGACGTGTCCGTCGGTGCGGTCGAGGATTATTGGCGGCGCGACGATCGGGGCCGACCGATGCCCGCGGAGTGGCGGACCTCGCGCATCCTCGTCCCCGCGTGACGCCCACCGAAGCGTATTTATCGCGCACCCCCGTACCACGCGATCGGAGGAACTCCGATGGATCGCGTGTCCGTGCCGTTCGTGAACGCGGATCGTCCGGAACGGTTCGGATCCCTCGCGGTCGACGATGATAACCGCGTCGTCCTCCGCGTGAGTCCTCGCCTTGGGCAGGCGCTCGAGGCCGCCGTGTCGAGCCCGGCGGTGGACCTCCGTCCCCTCCAGTTCGACCACCATGCGGGGGGCCTCGCGTTCGGCGCCGCCCTGGCAAAGGGCCTGCGCGCGAACCTGCTGGAATGCGACCTCGTCGCGGGCGCGCTCGAGATTCGCGGATACCTCTCCGGCGGCTGGGTCCGCCTCACCCTCCAGCCAGGGGACTTCGATCCGGACGCCGCCTGGGACTTCGTGTTGGCGGTGAACGAGGCGAAGCTCGAGGCGGCGAGGGCCTAGCCGAACTCCCGACCCACACGGCGCCCGTGGGACTCGTGGATCTTCTCGAACCGTTCCCGCGCGGCAACGTTCGGCTCGACGACCTCGAACTCCGCGAGGTAGTTCCGGTCCTTATACACGATGTACGGCCGGCCGGCGCGCTCGACCTTGATGATGAGGTTCACGTCGCCGCCGCCCTCCGGACCCTCGAACAGGGTGTAGAACCCGAGGAAGTGGCCCTCGATCACCTCGAACCCCTGCTCCCCGTAGTAGAACTTCCACCGCACGCGGTCCCCCACGTAGACGTCCATGTGGCCGAGGAGCCGGTCGTCGACGACGCCCGTCTCCCGGAGCACGCGGCGCTCCTCCTCGCTCGGGTCCTGCTCCGTCACGGTGCCCGCATTCCGGCGGGCGGCTTAAACCCTGTCCCGGGAGGCCCGGGAGGGAAGGATTCTTGAGCGACCCTCCGATACGGGCGTCATGCGCACCCTCCCCCTCGCGTCGCTCGTCCTTGTGTTGCTCGGCGGCGTGGTCGCCGCGGAAAGCGGGACCGTCACGATCCTTCCGGGGGGACGGCAGGACGTCCTGACCCTTACCCTCGGGAGCGGCGAGACCGTCGACTACTCGTGGACCGCGACCGGCTCCGTCGAGTTCACAATCCAGCGCGCGGGCACGAACGAGCTCGTGAGCACGGGCCAGGTCGGGTCGGGCTCGTTCACGGCCCCCTCGGACGGCACGTACGTGTTCACGTTCCGCAACCGAACGCCGACGACGACCTCCGTCACCTGGTCCGTCGACCGGCGCGCCGTCAGTGCGGGGCTGTGGATCTTCGTGGCCCTCTTGGCGGTGCTCGCGGCCCTCGTCGCGATCGGGCTATGGCAACGCGCGAGGCGGCGGCGGCCGTGGGGACCGATGCCCCCGCAGCCGCCGCCACCGCGATAAGCTCGCGACACGGCGCGACCCGGAGGCTTGCGGCTCTCGAGCGCCTACGCGTCGAGGTACCGGTAGAACTCGTACGGGCTCGGCCGCAGGGACGTCTGCAGGTGCTCGTCCATCTTGAGCTCCACGTACTTGTCGAGCAGGTCCTGCGTGAACACGCCCTTCAGGAACATGTAGTCCGTGTTCAGGTAGTCGATCGCTTCCTTCAGGGAGCCCGGCAGCTCGCGGATCCCGTACTCCTTCCGCTTCCGCTCGTCGAGCTTGTAGATGTCCTCGTCCACGGGATCGCCCGGGTCGATCTTCTTCTTGATCCCGTCGAGCCCCGCCATGAGCATCGCGGAGAACGCGAGGTACGGGTTGCAGGACGGGTCCGGCGTCCGGTACTCGATGCGCTTCGCGTGCTCAATCCCCTTGTAGTACACGGGCACGCGGACGTTCGCGCTCCGGTTGCGCCTCGACCACGCGATGAACACCGGAGCCTCGTATCCGGGCACGAGCCGGCGGTACGAGTTCGTCGTCGGGCACGTAATCGCGCAGAGCGACCGCGCGTGTTCCATGAGGCCGCCGATGTAGTACCGGCACGTCTGCGACACTTCCGCGTACTTGTCGTTCCGGTCGAACATCACGTTGCGGCCTTTCGACCACAGGGACTGGTGGACGTGCATCCCGCTCGCGTTGTCGCCGAAGATCGGCTTCGGCATGAACGTCGCAATCTTCCCGAACTTCGACGCGACCATCTTCGCGACGTACTTATACGTGACGACCTTGTCCGCCATCCGCACGAGCTCGTCGTACCGCATGTCGATCTCGACCTGGCCCGCGGTCGCGACCTCGTGGTGGTGCGCGTCGAGCGTCATCCCGAACGAGTCCATGAGGAGGCGACACATCTCGTTGCGGTACTCCTGGAGCGTGTCCTGGGGCGGCGCGGGGTAGTATCCTTCCTTGAACCGGATGGGGAAGTTCGTGCCGTCGGTGGCGGACCAAGGGGCCTCCTTCGACACAATCTCGTACCCGGCGCCCCGCGAGGGGTTCCGCGCGTCGTCAGGCGTCGGAAGCATGCGGACGCCGTCGAACACGAAGAACTCGATCTCGGGACCCCAGTACGTCGTGTCGTACCCCATGTCCGCGGCCGCCTTCGCCGCCTTCTGCGCGATGAACCGGGAGTCGCGGGTGAACCGTTCGTGGGTGAACCCCTCGTGGATGTCCGCGATGAACCGCGCGGTCTTGTCCTGCGCGTCGTAGAACGGAAGGATCGCGAACGTGCTCGGGTCGGGGTACAGGACCATGTCGCTCTCGTGGATCTCCTTGAACCCCTTGATGGAGCTGCCGTCGAGCTTCCCGATCCCGTGCTTGAAGTCGTCCTCCTTCACGGAGCTCGAGGGGACGGTGATGTGTTGGAGGGCGCCGAGCAGGTCGACGAACCACAGGTCGAACCACCGTACCTTTTCCTTCTCCACGGTCTCCAGCACATGCGCTGCGCCGCCATTCTTCACGGACTTCGTCATCGTATCCTCCCGTGTCCCCTGGGGGGTGGGGCCCTCCCTTCGAGGTGCCCGAGCCGCGGAATAAATTCGTTCATACTTAAACTTTCTTTGCTCGAAATCGAACGTTCGTCTCGTCCTCGAAAGATTTCATGGACATTTGCCTTGAATTGCCCCGAAAAATCAGCAAAGTTCATGACCTTTGAACGCCCATCCGCCTCCATGGACGAAGTAGTTCCGACCGCCAAAATCGACGACCTCGACGTCGCGATCCTGCGGCAACTCAACGTGGACGGCCGACGGTCGTACCGGGAAATCGCGCGGGAGCTCGGGGTCTCCATCAGCACGGTGAGCAATAGGGTGAAGCGCCTCGAGCAGGAAAGCGTGATCACGGGCTACGTGCCCGTCGTCGACCCGAAGCGCATCGGGTACGACGTGATCGCGGTCATCGGCGTCCGCATCTCCCGCGGCAAGCTCCTCGAGGTGCAGCGCCGGATCGGGAAGGACGAGCGTGTGTTCGGCGTCTACGACGTCACGGGGGAATGGGACTCCGTGATCATGGTGCGCTTCAAGAACACGCGGGAGCTCGACTCGTTCATCAAGAAGCTCGTCGCGATGGAGAACGTGGAGCGCTCGTACACGCAGGTCGTGCTGAACATCGTGAAGGAGGAGAAGCGCGTCGTCGTGTGAGGGAGTCCCGGGGGACGCCCCACGCAACGTTTTATATCGCCGCGGCCCGTTACTCGCAACTCGAAGGAGTGGGAGGGGCCATGCCAGACTTGCTCGGGTTCAACTCGAACCGCGAGCTCGGATTCGATCCGAATCGGTCGCTGGGGTTCGACCCAAACCGTAAGCTCACGTTCGACCCACGCCGGTCGCTCACGTTCTTGCCGAACCGCGACCTCGGGTTCGGGAAGCGGGGCCCCGTCTTCCGCGGCTTCGTGTGTCCCGTGTGCGCGGTCTCCGTGACGGAGACGCAACCGACGTGCACGGAGTGCGGCGCCGTGTTCGAGCCGAAGGCGAAGATCGCTGCACCGCCGGCGTCCCCGGTCTTGCCGGCCCCGCCGGTCGCGCCGCCTCGGCCACCGCCGTCGATCCGCGCGTTCCCTCCGCCGCCAAAGCGCGCGGAGGTCCAGCACTGCGCCTACTGCGGCGCTCGGGTCGCGTCGACGGACGCGTTCTGCTGGAACTGCGGCAGTTCCGCGCGCGGGGGACGGTAATCCCATGGCGTTCCCAATCCTCGGCCTAAGCGTCTACCTGTGGATTGCGCTCATTTCCCTCGTGTTCCTCATGGTCCTCGTCGCGTTCGGCGGTTACTTCGACGTCGGTGGCGACGCGGACGTGGACCTAGACTATGGGGAGTTCGGCGGACTCGGCGTAAGCCCGCTCAGCCCGCCCCTTGTCGCCGCGTTCGGCACGAGCTTCGGCTCGATCGGCGCCCTCCTCGAAGCCCAGGGCATACACCCGCTCCTCGTCGCGTCCATCGCCGCAATCTCGGCAATCGTCATCGCCCTCGGGCTATTCGTGTTCGTGCAACGGTTCCTCGTCCGCGCGCAAACGTCGTCGGACGTGCGACCGGCGGAGCTCGTGGGCCGCGACGCGCAGGTGCTCATCCCGATTCGTCCGGGGACGCAGGGCCAGATCCTCGTGATCACGGAGGAGCGGGGCCGCACCCTGTTCCCGGCGGTGGCGGGCGAGGACATCCCGCGGGAAGCAATCGTCGAAATCCTTGGGTTCTCGGGGGGAGTCGCAAATGTACGCAAGAAAAGCTGAGGGGATCGCATGAGTGGGCTCGTGGAGGGGACGTTCCGAACGCTGAACCAGCTGGGTGGCCTGGAGGTCATCCTCATCGTCCTGGGAATCGTCGTCGGTATCTTCCTGGTGTTCGCGATCTACGCGTCGCGTTACAAGAAGGTCCCGCCGGACAAGGCGATGGTCGTCTACGGCCGCAAGGTGAGGGAGGGCCGCGTCGGGTACCAGGTCATCACGGGCGGCGGCAAGTTCATCGTGCCGATCGTCGAGGCGTACGAGTTCCTGCCGCTCGACGTTCGCACGCTCGACGTCGTCGTGACGGACATCGTCACGGACGTGCGCCAGAGCGGCGCGAAGATGAACATCAGGGCGGTCGCCCAAGTGCGGATTTCGGACGACGCCGCCACCCTGCGAACGGCGGCGACGCAGCTGCTCCACAAGCGGGACCCCGAGATCAACGAAATCGCGCTGAAGACGTTGGAGGGCCACGTTCGGGGGATCTGCGCGACCCTCACGATCGAGCAAATCAACAGCGAGCGGGACGCGATCGCGTCGCAGATCCAAGGGTTGGCGGCGAACGACCTGAAGAACATCGGCATGGAAATCCGCTCCTTTGTGATCAAGGAGATTGATGACGCCCAAGGGTACTTGGACGCCCTCGGCGTGAAGCGGACGGAGGAGGTCAAGCGGGACGCACGGGTTGGGAAGGCGAACGCGAACCGGGAGGCGACGATCGCCGAGGCCCGGGCCGCGCAGGAAGCGGAGAAGGCGAACGCGGACGCGGAGGCCCAGGTCGCGGTGTACCACCGGGACCGTGACGTCACGAGGCAGAAGGCCGAGACCGAGGTGGAGATGGAGCGCGCGAACAAGGAGATTTCCTTCGACCTCCAGATGGCCCGGCGACAGCAGGAGCTAGTCGTCGAGCAGAAGAAGATCGACATCCGCGCGAAGGAGCAGGAGGTGCTCGTCCAGCAGCAGGAGGTGCTCCGCAAGGAGAAGGAACAGTCGGCGGAGCAAATCGTCCCCGCCAAGGCGAAGGCGGACGCGGTGGCGGCGGAGGCGGACGGGGAGCGCCGCCGGCTGATCGCAATTGCGGAGGGCGAGAAGGAACGCCTGTCTCGGGTCGCGATGGGCGAGGCGGAGCGGATTCGCCAGGAGGGCACCGCGCAGGCGGACATCATCCGGCTCAAGGGCGAGGCGGAAGCCTACGCGATCCGCGCGACGGGGCTCGCGGAGGCAGAGGCGATGCGGGCAAAGGCGGAGTCGTGGGAGCTGTACGGCCGCGCCGCCGTCACGCAGCTCATCGTCGAGAAGCTGCCGGAGATCGTGGGCAACGCCGCGAAGTCCCTCGAGAGCACGCAGAAGCTCATCATCATGGGCGAGCGGGGGCCGAGCCAGCTCGTCGGGTCCGTCGTGGACATCGCCGCGCAGGCGCCGGCCCTCGTGAAGGCGCTCACGGGGATGGACCTGTCCGACTTGGCGGGCAAGCTGAAGGACGTCCTGAAGTGACGCGGTGAGAATCGTCTCCGTCGAATGGTCGCGGCACGGGGCGCCTCCGGAGGCCGTCGTCGAGGCCTTCGCGGAGGCCGCCCTCCTTTTGGCGGTGCTCGACGCCCTCCTCGACGACCCCGAGGCGCGGGAGAGGGTCCGCGCGATTTGGCGCGGGTCCGGCCCTACACGTTGACGACGACGACGTCCTTGATCGCCTGCATCCCCTGGAACGGGAGGATGAGGCGGCCCTGGGCGTCCGTCTTGAACAGGCGGGTCTCGAGTTCCTGGGCGGGCGTGACGAGGACGTCGA
>JACQPO010000181.1 GCA_016207545.1 Methanobacteriota archaeon
CCGGGAGCCGTCGTGCTCAACCGCGGGGACCGGAAGGTACGGCTCGAGGGACGCCTTCACGCCGACGGGGCCGACCCCGGGGCCGCCGCCCCCGTGGGGCGTCGTGAACGTCTTGTGCAGGTTGAAGTGGAGGATGTCGAACCCCATCTTGCCGGGGTTCGTCTTCCCGAGGATCGCGTTGAAATTCGCCCCGTCGTAGTACAGGAGGCCGCCCGCGTCGTGGACGATGTCGGCGATCTCGAGCACGTGCTCCTCGAAGATGCCGAGCGTGTTCGGGTTCGTGAGCATGAGGGCGAGCGTCTTGTCCCCCGCGGCCGTCCGCAGCGCCGCCAAATCGAACTGCCCGTGGCGGCTCGGGAGCTCGACGACCTTGAACCCGAGCATCCCCGCGCTCGCGAAGTTCGTCCCGTGGGCGGTGTCCGGGAGGAGGACCTCCGTGCGCTCCTCGCCGCGGTCCCGTTGGTACGCCTGCGCGATCAGGAGGCCCGTGAACTCCCCCTGCGCGCCCGCGGCGGGTTGTAGGGTGATCGCGTCCATCCCGCCAATCGCCTTCAACATCTCCTGAAGTTCGTACAGGATCTGGAGGCATCCCTGCACGGTCGAGGGATCCTGGTACGGGTGCGCGTGGCGGACCTCCGGGAGGCCGGCGAGCTCCTCGTGGACCTTCGGGTTGTACTTCATCGTGCACGAGCCGAGCGGGTAGAAGCCGGAGTCGATCCCGAACGTCATCTGGCTCAGCCGCGTGAAGTGGCGGACGACCTCCCACTCCGGGAGGTTCGGCAGGTCGAGGGACTCCCGTTCGAGCTTCGGCGGCACGAGTCCCGGTTTCGGGGGCACGCGATCGTTCGAGGGCTTCTCGAAGAGCAGCGGCTCGTCCCAGATCGCTTGGCGGAACCTCAACGGACCGCCCCCAGGGCCGCCGCGAGGCGGTCGTAGTCCTCGGGGCGGTGGACCTCCGTCGTCGCGAACAGGGCGGCATCGCCGAGCTCCGGGAAGTGGCGCTCGAGGGGCAGGCCTCCGTGGAGGCCCTCGCGGAGAAGGGTCTCGTGGACCCGCGCGTACGCCGTCTCGCTCCGCACGACGAACTCGTTGAAGTGGTGCGCGTCGAAGACCGGGGCCGTGTAGCCGGGGATCTCGGAGATGCGCTCCGCGAGGTCCCTTGCGCGCTCGATGTTCTCCTCCGCAAGCCGTCGCAGCCCGTTCGCCCCGAGGATCGCCATGTACGCGGCGGACGCCACCGCCAACAGGGTCTCGTTCGTGCAGATGTTGCTCATCGCCTTCTCGCGGCGGATGTGCTGTTCCCGGCTCTGGAGGGTCATCGCGAACGCGCGGCGTCCGTTCGCGTCCCGCGTCGTGCCGATGACCCGCCCCGGCACCTTCCGGATGTACTCCTCCTTGCACGCGAAGACGCCGAGGAGGGGACCGCCGAACTGCGGCGGGTTCCCGAGCGGCTGGCCCTCCCCGATCACGATGTCCGCACCGTAGTCCCCGGGGGCGCGCGTCACCGCCAAGCTGAGGGGGTTCACGCCGACGATGAGGAGGCCCGGCGCGATCCGTCGAATCTCCTCGACCTGGTCGTCGAACACGCCGAAGAAGTTCGGGTTCTCGATGTACACAGCGGCGGTCTCCGGGCCTACCGCGTCCTTCAACGCCGCCAAATCGAGCTTGCCCGTCGCCCGCTCATACGGCACCGCCTTGTACCGGAGCCCCGAGCCGCGCCCGTAGCTCTCCAACACTTGGCGGCGTTCCCAATGAAGGGCGCGCGGAAGGACGATCTCCCGTTTTCCCGTGATCCGCGCGGCCATGAGCGCCGCCTCGCCGAGGGCCGTGGAACCGTCGTACATCGACGTGTTCGCACCGTCCATCCCCGTGAGCTCGCAGATCATGGATTGGTATTCGAACAGCGCCTGCAGGATTCCCTGGCTCAGCTCCGCCTGGTACGGCGTGTACGAGGTGTAGAATTCGGACCGCGACACGATCGCGCGCACCGCGGCAGGGACGAAGTGATCGTACAGTCCCGCACCTAGGAACGTGGGAAGGTCACGGCCGACGCGATTTTTCCGGAGGATTGCGCTGACCCGGTCGACGACTTCCTGCTCGGAAACACCGGGGGGGAGCGAGAGGCCGTCCACGCGGACTTCAGCGGGAATGTCCGCAAAAAGGTCGTCGACGCTCGCGAGCCCGAGGGCCCGGAGCATCTCCAGTTCTTCCCAGGACATCGGGGGAACCCCGTGGGTATTCCGGGGCGCGGAAAAAGGTTTGCCTACGGGGCGAAGTCGCGCACAAACCGGAAGGTGCCTGCGTACTCCAGAACGGCCCAATGGCCAAATCCGATCCGGTCTTTCGACGCCTCCGTCGCCCGTTCGCCGCGGACGAGGGCGACGAACAGCGCGAAGAGGATCGCGTGGCCGGAGACCATGACGGAACGGCGGGGGTGGCGCTTCGCGATCGCCGTGAGGTGCTCGACGATGCGGTCCGTCGCATGACGGAGGGATTCGCCGTCGTCGTTCTGGAAGTCGAAGTCGGCCCAACAGCGGCGCTCGAGGTCGCGGTACACCTCCTGCGGCACGTCCTGCTCCGTGGCGGCCCACTCCGCGAGCCCGTGCACGGTCTGCATCGGGCGACGGAACACGACGGCGACGACGCTCGCCGTCTCCACGGCCCGGGGGAGCGGGCTGCAATAGACGACGTCGGGCAGGGGCAGGCTCCACCGCAGCGCGAGCGCATGGATCTGCGCGCGGCCCCGCTCCGTGAGGACCGCGTCGTCGAAGGAGGCCACGGGCGGACGGTCGATCTCCCCGTGCCGGAGGAGGTACAACGTCGCCGTCTCAGCCACCGGACACCACCGCGAGGACGCGGATGCGGTCCCCGTCGCGGAGCGTCTCGTCCTCTGGGATCGGGGCGTCGCCGCGGACGAGGACGTGACCGTCGGGCGCGAGGCCCAAGGCCCTCACGAGGGCAAGCCCCGTCGCATCCGTCGCCAACTCCACGTCCCTCCGGTTGCCGCCTGGATGGAACTCGACCTCAACCCGCATCGCAGGTGGCTATCAGGCGCTTCCAATAAAAACGTGCGGGGTATTCGAGCATGTCCGAGGCCCGCGGCGATGGATTAATAGTCTATCGGGGTTAGACCACGGCGAGCCCAGGTCGCGCAGCCCGGTAGCGCGGCGGTCTCGAAAACCGCTTCCCGCAAGGGATCGCAGGTTCAAATCCTGCCCTGGGCGCTTCACCCATAGACGAAATGCACTTTGGGGGAAATCGGCACACCGGAGAATCACGTCGGGAAACGCGATCTCCGAGCCCTGTCCCC
>JACQPO010000182.1 GCA_016207545.1 Methanobacteriota archaeon
GGCGAGGCCTGTGTGATTCAAGAAGGCTTCGGGTCCTGCGTCCTTTCCCGAGAGGGACAATACATTCGTACCGTCATCTTGCCCTCTTTAGTGCGCGACCTCGCGAGCGACGCCCGGAGCCTGGCATGCGTGAGATCAAACGGGTGAGGCGAAGCGGCGGAGTCAATGGCCACTGGCTCGGCGAACTTCCTTTCCCGAAAACACCGGATTGGAGTGGCGGCCGATTTGCCCCGCAAGGTCTTGCGAGCGCGGACATCGGAGGCCAGCTCACCAATCCCAGTCGTGCTTTGAGATGACGTCGATGTGACGCCCCTTCCGGATTCCTACGACGTCCTTCTCGTTGAACCGTGCGACCTCGGCGCGGCCCGAGTCGCGCAGGACGTAATACCGAATCCGGGAGTTCTTCGAGAGCGGGTCCCGTTCGAGAGAGAACGACTCCGCCTCAACATGCTCGAACTCGAGGTGACCGTCGGGCCGCCTCAGGATGACTGTCCAATCCTCCATTATGATCGCATGGGCTTCTCCCTAGGGAAGACAGCCTCATTTCGGACGACGGCATAAACCCATCGGCGCTCGCCCGGCGTGGCACTTCATGCAGATCCTCTTGTGCAGGAGCCGTTTCTCGGCCTCGGGGAAGCGGGCCATCGCGGGGGCGAGGAGGAGCGGGTTTATGAGGCTTCGCGTCGCCCCTCCCGCCGCAGGGAGCCGCGCCCGTGTCTCACCGACGTCGGAACGTATGGCTGCGACGGTCCCGTCCGCGAGCTCCGGGGCGCGGTCTTGGGCCGCGCGACCCTTCCTGCCGCCGCGGCCGCGGAGGCGGCGGCGCACGGTAGTCGAAATCGGGGAGGGTGACGCGGGGAATGGACCGGCCGACGACCTTCTCAATCGCCCGCAGGTCGGACTCCTCCTCCGGGGAGACGAACGTGATCGCCTCGCCTTCCGCCTCTGCGCGGGCCGTTCGGCCGACGCGGTGGACGTAGTCCGTCGGGACGTAGGGCACGTCGTAGTTGATCACGTGGGAGATCCCCTCGACGTCGATCCCGCGGGCCGCGACGTCCGTGGCGATGAGGACCTGGTGGCGGCCGTTTCGGAATCCTTCGAGAGCCGTCTCCCGCTGGCTCTGGCTCCGGTCCCCGTGGATCCGCGCGACGGGGAAGCGTTCCTGGGCGATCTGCCGGGCCACGCGGTCCGCGCGCCGCTTCGTCCGCACGAACACGAGGACGGACAGCATGTCCTCTCGGCCCAGGAGGCGGGCGAGGAGCGCCGTCTTCAGGTGTTGCGGGACGGGGAAGGCCTCGTGGCGGATCGTCGGCGGGGGCCGGTGCGGCGGCGAGACCGCGATGCGCGCAGGGTTCCGCATGATGCTTCGGGAGAGCGCCTCAATCTCCGGCGGCATCGTCGCGCCGAACAGGAGGGTCTGCCGGTTCCGGGGGAGCGTCTGCACGATGCGCTGCACGTCCGGCAGGAATCCCATGTCGAGCATCCGGTCCGCCTCGTCGAGGACGAGGACTTGGAGGCCCCGGAAGTCCGCGTTTTGGCGGCCCATGTGGTCCAAGAGACGGCCGGGCGTCGCGACGACGACGTCGACCCCGCCGCGGAGGGCGCGCTCCTGGGGGACCATGCCCACGCCGCCGTAGACGGCGTGGCCGCGCACCCGGGTGCCCTTCGCGAGATGCCGCAAGGCCGTCTCAATCTGGGCCGCGAGCTCCCGGGTCGGCGACAGGATGAGGGCCCGCGTCTTCCCGGCGGGCTGCTTCATCAGGCGTTGGAGGATCGGGAGAAGGAAGGCGGCCGTCTTGCCGGAGCCCGTCTGGGCCGTGCCGATGACGTCGCGCCCCTGGAGGATCGGCGGGATCGCCTCCCGCTGGATCGGGGTGGGGGCCTCGTAACCGAGCGCCTCGACCGCACGCACGAGGGCGGGATCGAGGCCGAGACGGTCGAAGGCTCCTTTCTCTTCCATCAGGAGCGGTAGGGCCTCGGGGCCATAAGCCTTCCTGTGCGATGGGGATCGTGCCATCGCGGGCCGAACCGCCCGGAGTTCAGAAGGGTTTCCAAGGTTCACGGGATCCGACGCAGGCGGGTTTCCCCGTACGCGCGGAAGTCTTCGCCGGGCTTGGCGACTTCCAAGCCCGTGGCGATCTCCGCGTCTCCGACCTTCCGTAGGAACGACCGCCATCGAAGGCCCTCGAACTGCTTCGGCGAGGGCTCGGTCCGGACGTCAAACCGAATCTCGCCCTCGCCCCGCGCGTACTCCGTCTCGTGGTTCACGAACCCGTAGGAGAAGAACGTCTCCCTCCGGAACTTGCCCGCGATGGAGTCGTAGAACAGGACGCTCAGGCTGCGGTTCAGAAGCCGGCCCTCACACCGCGACTCGCCCCGGGCCGTCAAGAACCGCTCGCCTGGCTCGGCGGAGAAGGCGGTGACGGTCTCGATCACGCCCTTCTCCCCGAACTGGTCCTTCGACGCTCCCCGCCACTCGCCGACAAGGAACTTCCACGCGTCCATCGGAGAGCCCGCGGCCACGGGCGCAGGAAGGGCATGGCGATAATAAGCACGCCACCTTGGAGACTCGCGACTTGGGCTTACCGCCTACATCGCCGTGTAGTGCGCGTAATCCGCGCGTCCCGTGTACGTGTAGACGTACAGGATCGACGCGAGCCCGAGGTAGATGGCGCTCAACACGAACCCGAGGAC
>JACQPO010000184.1 GCA_016207545.1 Methanobacteriota archaeon
CGGCCCCGCTCGAGGCGGACGCGGAGACGATTGCGCTGGCCGTCCGCTCGATCCGGAACGCGGGCGTGCGGCAGATCGAAACGCGGATCGGGCACATCGGCATGCTCCGCGCGTACCTCAAGACGGCGAAGGGGCACCAGAACCGCATCCTCCACACGCTCGACAAGCGGAACCTCGAGATGCTCCACGCGGAGCTCGACAAGGCGGGACTGCTCGACGTCGAGGGGACGTTGCGGGACCTGATCGCCCTCCGGGGCGGACCCGACGTCCTCGCGAAGGCCTCCGACCTGCTGGGCGGCGTCGGCACGGAGGGGTTCGACCACCTGCGCCGGATCGAAGATCGGCTCCGCGCGTACGGGGTCGCGGACGGGGTCGTGTTCGACATGGGCGTCATCCGTGGGCTCGCGTACTACACGGGCATGGTGTTCCAGGTCCACTCCCCGAACGTCGGCGCGGAGGACCAGGTCGGCGGCGGCGGGTCGTACGCGCTCTCGGAGTTGTTCGGCGGAGAACCGATCTTCTCGACGGGGTTCGCGATCGGCGTGGACCGCGTCGTGCTCGCGGGAGAAGCGGAGGGCGTCCCCGTGCCGGCGCCGCGGCTCGACGCGTACGTCGTCCCGATCGGGGACGCCGTCCGGGAGCGGGCGTTCGAGATCGCGGCCGCGTTGCGCGAGACCGGGCTCCAGGTCGACATCGACCTGATCGGCCGCGGGCCGTCGAAGAACCTGGACTACGGGAACGCGGTCGGCGCCCGGTGGGCCGTGCTCGTCGGGGAGAAGGAGATCGCGAAGGGAAATGTTGCGCTCAGAAACATGGAGACGGGCGAGCAGCGCGAAGTCGCCGTCGGCGAGCTCGCGAGCGTCCTCGGGATGGACAAGCCGCAGTTCCCGCACGGCGTGGAGTTCCACTAGTACATAGATTCGGTTCATGAGCCCCGCCGCCCTGCCTGCACGGCCATGTACGGCCCGCCAGGGTCCGGCCCTCGGGGCGCCCCGGTTGAGCCGCCGGAACCGCCAGAGTCCGCCCTTCGTGCCCCGTCGTACCTCCTCGCGGGCGGGAGCCTCGTCCTCTTCATCGGGTGGTCGATTGGCTCGCGCGTCGAGGGTTGGGGCTTCTTCTTCCTGGTCGGTCCGTTCTTGCCCGTCGCCCTCGCGCTCCACGCCGTGGCGTGGTACCGCCTCGGTCATTACGCGCTGCGCGCGTCCGCGGGGCGGCCGGTCGTGTTCGCGGCCTTCGTCGCCTCCCTCCTCGCGTTCGGCCTCGCGTTCTCGACGCTTCCCCGGGCGTTCCCTTCGGCCTCGTCCTCCCTCTACGCCGCCCTGCTGTTCCCCCTCGTCCCATGGGTATGGGCACCCGTCGTCGTCGCGCACGCGATCCTCTTCCACGCGGCGTCGCGGGCACTTCCAAGTACGGTCGCGCGGGCCTGGGGGCGGACCGGGAGCTTCGCCCTCGCAGCGACCGCGACCGCCGGCCTTTTGGCCCAGGTCTTCGTCCGTTCCGTCGGAACCTGGATGTTTGCGCTCGCCGGGCTCACGTTCGTCGGGTACCTCATCTTTGCGGCGGCTTGGTCGCAAGGAGAGAGGGGGCGTCGGTCCGACCCTCCTACAGGGGCGAGCGGGGCTTCGCGGCCTGAGACACTTGACCCCCAAACGTGGCGGCGAGGACGCGGGCCTCCGCGCGGCGCAGCGTTTTGCTCACCGCGGCGCGGCTCACGCCTGCGATGTTCGCGAGCCGGGCGAGGGACGTTCGGGACGGGGTGTCGTAATATCCGAGCCGATACGCCAGTTCGAGGGTCGCGCGCTGTCGCTCCGTCAGGTCTCCCAGGGAGGATCGCTCCCCGCGGTAGACGCGCGCCGAGGCGACCTCATACCGGATTCCCAGATTGCCGAGAAGCCCGTAGACGACGGGCAGCCGCCCCTCCGCCGCGTAGATCGTGAGGATCGTCTCCCGCGGCCCCACGATGAACGGTTGCCCGGGAACGACCTCGCTCCCCACCTCGCGAAGCAACGCCGCCAGGTCGTGCGGAATCCGGCGCGTGATGAGGGCCGTCACCTCTTCGCGCGCGTCGTCGCGGTCCAGAACCTCGAAGCCCCGAAGTGCGTAGCGTCCGAGGAGCTCCCCGCGGCGGCGTTCGATCTCCGCGGTCGACGGCAAGGGCCCCTTCCGACGGATCCGGACGACCTGGGACACGGAGTCCGCGGACGCAAACGTGTGCAGCACCTCGAGCGATTCGTTGTGGGCGAAGAACCGCGCGGACACGAGGCCGAGGTCGACGACCGCTTTCGTGGGGACCCGGAGCGTGACCTTCCTCATGGTTGACATGTAAACCGCCATCCCGATATAAACCGGCGCGCTCGGTCCGTCGGTGGTAACCGTGGAAGGTCCGGCCTCGAAGGAGTTCTCGGAGAAGGAGATCGCGCAGGCGACGTCCGTGATCACGTGCGACCTTGAGGGCGTCGTGAAGACGTACTCTCACGGCGCACACAAGTTGTTCGGCTACAACCCGGACGACGTGATCGGGAAGATGTCCGTGGCCGTGTTTCACCCGCCGGAAAAGGTTGCGGAGCTCGTGCCGCGGCTCCTGAAGACCGCGGTGGACACGGGCCTGTTTGAAGAAGAAGTCGTCCTCGTGAAGAAGGGCGGGGCGCAATTCCGCGCTCGCCTTGCGGTGCGCCCGATGTACCGCGAGGCGAACCTTGTCGGGTACATGGGCCTCACCCGTCCCCTCGAGTGAGAGGATGGCGACGGCGACCGCCAGCGCACGGCCGATGAGCCACGGGGAGTTGTGGGTCCGCGCGCTCCGCGCGCCGTTCCTCGTGGCCTCCGTTATCCCCGTGGTGCTTGGAGGTCTGCTCGCATGGGAGGCGGCGCACGGCCGGTCTTTGCTGCTCGACGTCCTTCGCCCCCTCCGAATCGACCTATTCCTGCTCACGCTCGTCGGCGCGGTCCTCGTCCACCTCGCGACGAACATGCTGAACGACAACTTCGACTTCCGGAGCGGGAACGACCTTCGCGTACAGCACCAAAACCCGTTCGCCGGGGGCGGGCGCGTGCTCACGCAGGGCGTCCTGAACGTGAACGCGCACCTCGGCGTCGCGCTGAGCTTCCTCGCCCTCGGTTGCCTCATCGGCTTGTACCTGGTGACGCAGGTCGGGCTCACCCTCCTGTGGATTGGACTCGTCGGCGTAATCGCGGCGGTGTTCTACGTAGGACCGCCGATCCGCCTCGCGCACTACGGCGTTGGGGAATTCTTCGTGGGCCTCAGTTTCGGGCCGCTCATCGTCATGGGCACGTACTTCGTACAGACGGGACGGTTGGACTGGGGCCCCTTCTTTCTGTCTGCGAGCTTCGGCCTCCTCGTGGCGGCGATCCTGTGGATCAACGAGTTCCCGGACGTGGAAGCGGATTTGGCGGTGGGGAAGCGGACGCTCATGGCGCGGCTCGGGTACGAGCGGTCCATCCACACGTACCGCGACATCCTCGCGCTCGCCTACGCGTTCGTCCTCGTGGGCGTGATTACCCTCACCGTCCCCTGGACCGTCTTGCTCACGTTCCTGACGATCCCCGCGGCGCGGAAGGCGTACGCCCACCTCCGGGCGCACTACGCGGACCCGATGGCCCTCATCCCCGCGAACGCGGGCACGATCGGGCTCACGATGATGTTCGGGATCCTCGCGGTCCTCGGCGTCGCGGCGGGCGTGTTCCTGTGATCTCGGGGGACGACATGAAGGCGCTCGTCCGAGGCTACCTGCGCGAGATCCTCATCGATGGCCGACTCGAAGCGTGGCCCCGGTACTTCGGCCCCTCCCTCACGTTCAACGGGAGAGCGATGGACCCGCAAGCGTTCCGGGCGTTGCGGGAAGGCTTCTTCGCCGCCCTTCCGGACTTCACGTTTCGAATCGAAGAGCAGGTCGCGGAAGGGAACACGGTCGTAACCCGCTTGACGCTGGCGGGGACCCACGAGGGACGCGGCTTCGGCCTCCCGCCGACGGGGCGACGGGTCTCCTACGCGGGAATCGCTTTTGACCGCTTCGCGGGAGGCAAGATCGTCGAAATGCGCCACTTCACGGACGATGCGGCGGTGCTCCGCCAGCTTGGGGCCGTGCCCCGTCTCCCGTAAGCCGACGGTCGCCCTCGCGCGGGTGCTCGTCACGATGCCGTTCGGGATCTTCGCGACCCTCGGCGTCGCGGCGGGCGTGTTCGCCCAGGCACCGCCAAAGCCGGCTTGTAGCGGTCGGCCCTTCCGGCGCCGTGGACGTCGAGGCGTTCCTCCGCGCCGCCAAAGCCCTCGCACGCGACGCGTCCGGCACCGCCAGGACCCTTCGCCTTGCCCGCGGGCAGGTCCCCTATAATGTACATACATATGCGTGGCCGTGCTACGAGGCGTTCGTCCGCCGGCACCACGCCGCGACCGTCCGTCCCGTCGCC
>JACQPO010000185.1 GCA_016207545.1 Methanobacteriota archaeon
CCCCCGGGGTTCCCATTTCAGCTTGGGCTGAATCTCTTGTTCCTGTTTGTAGTTTGAAGGCATTAGAACCCTCTGCAGTACCCCCGTCAAGGGTTTTTCGAGGCCTTCGCAACTGGCGCTGACGGCCATCCGCCAGGGCGAAAGAGCGGACCCCCGCCCTTTTACGTAGGGGCCGGTCCAAGCCTGCCCTCTGTCCCCGCCTGCGCGGGGCCCGCCTCCGCGGGCCTCTGGCGGAGGACCAGCCCCCGCGAAAGCGGGGGGCAGGGGGTGTCCGCCTGCGTCGTGGCAGAGACAGGCTCTGCCGCTACAGGCTCCCGGGTTGCGGGCGCTGGCCCGTTGGGCTGGGGTTGCCTGTTGCGAGTTTCGGGAGTCCGGCTCCACTCGGCCGGTACAGGCCCGCGAAATTTCTCGGAAGGGCTAAATGACGAAAAACGAACATAATACGAAAAAACATATTGACGGCTCGCGAGGCAGGGGCTAAATTATACATAAGTTGAGCGAAAGTCACTCGGCCCGATAGAGACCGATAGAGAAGAGATGGGAAAGAAGGTCTGACAGTCCCCGGACATCCTGTGCCCTGACTCGTGAGAGGGCCCGGCGGAGGAGGAACCCCGCCGGGCCTTTTTATTTGCGCCTTGGCGGAAGCGACGGATGCCAGCGAAGAGAAAACCTCCAAAACGAGACGAGACGCCCGCGGAATCCGACGCGGAGAAGAAAGAAAACGGCCGCCCCCGAAAGGAACTGGCGAATTCGGAGCTCTTGAAGACTAGGGGAAAGGAAGCCTTCGAGAAGATCGCCGACCTGGTGCTGGGCAAGAAGCCCGACGACGAGATCAAGCCCGAGCTCAAAGTCCGGTGCCTGATCTTCCTGGCGGAGCAGTGGGCCAAGAACGCCCGCAAGAAACTCGAGACCGCTTCGGACTTCGAGGCCACCCTGGCGGACATCGCGCGCCGGGCTGCGGAGAAATATGGCCGAAAGTGCAAACAACGGGGAGCTGGACAAGGCGGCTGAGGGGTGGATGACCTTCTGGGACCACCCGGTGGGCTTTGTCCGGGAGGTCCTCGGCGCCGAGCCGGCCCCTTATCAGGCGGACGTCCTCGATGCGCTGGGCGAGTTCCCCCGCGTGGCGGTCCGGAGCGGACACGGCGTGGGCAAGACGGCCGTGGCGGCCTGGGCGGTCACGTGGTTTTTGGTCACGCGGCCGATGTCCAAGGTTCCGACCACCGCCCCCACCTTCGAGAAGCAGGTCCGCGACATTCTCTGGGCGGAGGTCCACCGCTGGGTCCGGCCGTCGGCCCTGGCGCCGGGGCTCGCCCTCTCCCAGACCCGCATGGCGGTGAGGGGGCACGAGGAGGAGTGGTTCGCGGTGGGGATGTCGGCCGCCCGGCCGGAGAACCTGGAGGGCTTCCACGCCCCATACCTCCTGTACGTCATCGACGAGGCCAAGGGCGTCTCGGACGCCATCTTCGACGGCATTCAGGGGGCGCTGACGACCGACGCCAAGCTCTTCCTCATCAGCACCCCGGGCGCCCGGCTGGGCTACTTCCACCGGGTCTTCACCCAACTGAGGGCGACGTGGAAGGTCTTTCACGTCCCCTGCCTGGGCCGCTGGGAGGAGGGAAAAGCCGTCCCGTCGGAGGACCCCATCAGCCCGCGGGTCTCCCCGGAGTGGATCGAGGCGCGCAAGGCGGAGTGGGGCGAGTGCTCTCCCGTCTATCAGGCGAGGGTCCTCGGGGAGTTCCCGGACGAAGGGGAGGACACGCTGATCCCGCTCTCATGGATCGAGGCCGCCGCAGGCGAACCGCCTGGGCCTCGGGCCGCGCCCGAGAATCCGGGGCGCGGCCTTTGCGCAGCATCGGATGTCCATGCTGCGCCCGAGGCCGGGGCGGCTCGCCCCCGCAGGCGCGCCCTCGGCATCGACGTGGCGCGCTACGGGTCCGATTTCACGGTGTTCACCGTCCTGGACGCCTTCGAGGCGGATGAGGCCGGCCGGGCGCAGGGCCGCGCCTTCGCGCAGCTCCGCTTCATCCGGCGGCGCGAGAAAAAGGGGGTCTCCGACGTGGCGGCCGAGGCGGAGCGCCTGGCCCGGGAGTGGGAGGCGGACCTCGTCGCCGTGGACGACACGGGCGTCGGGGGGGGCGTGACCGACTTGCTCGCCGAGTCGGGCCTGGAAG